>JAHCKB010000041.1 GCA_026125985.1 Bradyrhizobium sp. | reverse complement strand
CCGACGGTAAAGTCGGGCACGATGCTTTCGCCGTTATTCGGGAAACCATCCGCGAGATGAACAAGGTCGCGATCGGCCGTGTGGTGCTGACCAATCGCGAGCACATCATTGCACTCGAGCCGCTCGACAAGGGGCTGATGGGGACGCTGTTGCGCTATCCCTACGAAGTCCGTTCCGCGGACGAGTATTTCGACGATATCCAGGATGTGAAAGTCACGAAGGACATGCTCGACCTCGCGAAGCACATCGTTAATCAAAAGGCGGGCCATTTCGAGCCGGACAAGTTCGAGGACCAGTACGAAACCGCCCTCATCGATCTCATCAACCAGAAGCGCGCCGGCAAACCCATCACCGCGAAAGCGCGTCCCCGCGGCGAGAACGTGGTGGATCTGATGGACGCTCTGCGCAAGAGCATCGGAGGAGGTTCGGCGCCAGCGACAGAGGCGCCAAAGAAGCCCGTCAAGAAAGTGCGCAAGGCAGCGGCCGGGCAGAAGGAAATGCTGATGCCGATTGCCGGCAAGAAACCGGCCAAGGAGGCCGCGAAGAAGCCAGCGACCAGGCCGCAGCGGAAGTCAGCCTAGCGTGTCGTTAAGCATTCAGTGACGCCAGACGGCCGTTACTTCGTGTCCGCAGCAGGGAGCGATATGGCTGCGCTGAAAAAGACTTCCAGGAGATCGATGTTGAGTGCGGGCATTCTCCCCTACCGCAATGGCGCTCGCGGGCTTGAGGTTCTGCTCGTTCATCCCGGCGGTCCGTTCTGGCGCAAGAAGGATAATGGCGCCTGGTCCATCCCGAAGGGCGAAATCGATTCCGCGGATGCTCCAGAGCAGGTCGCGCGGCGCGAGTTTGCCGAGGAGCTCGGCCCGAGCGCTTCGATTGGTCCACTCCTGCCGCTGGGGGAGATCCGGCAGCAAGGAGGGAAGCGCGTCATCGCATTCGCCGGAGAAGGCCATTTTGACCCGGCGGCGCTGACCAGCAATACCTTCGATATCGAATGGCCGCCCCGAAGCGGTCGACGACAGAGCTTTCCCGAAGTCGACCGCGCGGACTGGTTCGATATCGAGTTTGCGCGGACGAAGATGCTGTCCGCTCAGGTAGAGCTTCTCGATCGTCTTTTGGCGATCGCGGTTGAGAGCGCCGGGAAATGACGTTCAGGATTGGAATCATTTCAGACACGCACGGCCTGTTGAGGCACGAGGCGGAACGAGGCCTGACGGGCGTCGATCACATCATCCATGCCGGCGACATCGGGCGCCCCGAGATCGTCGACGCGCTTCGCCGGATCGCGCCCGTCACGGCCATCCGTGGAAACGTGGACATCGGCGAGTGGGCCCACCAATATCCCGACACGAAACTCGTGCGCCTGGCGGCAAAGTCGATCTACGTTCTGCACGACCTGAAGACGCTGCAGGCCGATCTTGGCGCCGGCATCGACGTCATTGTCTCCGGGCATTCCCACGTGCCGAAGATCGACACGGTAGGTGGCGTTCTCTACCTGAATCCCGGCAGCGCGGGACCGCGACGCTTCAAGCTGCCGATCACGCTTGCGACGCTCGTAGTCACGCCTGAGGGCATGCGACCGGAAATCGACGACCTTGGAGGGGACTGAGCGCACCACTGCGAACGGAATTCACAGCGAGGCGAATGCGTTAGTTCGGTCCGGTTGCCGGTACGCCAGAAGGGAAGGGCTATGTGCGGGGACGTTCTCGCTCGTGCACGACATCCTTCGCCCGCTTGTCGGACCTGAGCCCGAGGTAGACGGGCTGGCGCAGCTCGCCCTTGCTCGTCCACTCCGCGAATTTGACTTCGGCAACCAACGAGGGCCTGACCCAGGTTGTGGCGGCCTCGTCCTTCACTTTGGCAGGGAAGGGTGATCTAGGGGTCATCAGCTTCACGAGCCTGGCATGGAGGTCTTCCAGGACCTTGTGGCTGAAGCCAGTGCCGACATGTCCGATGTAGCGCCATGCGTCGTCTTCACGCACGGCGAGGACCAGGGCGCCGAAGAATGGCCTAGTGCGCCTGGGCGCCGTGAAGCCGGCGATCACCACTTCCTGTCGCTTTGCCGTCTTGATCTTCAGCCAATCCGGGGTCCGGCTTCCGGATGCATACGCGCTGTCGGCGCGCTTCGCCATGACACCTTCCAGACCCTTCCGCTCGGCTTCGGCGAAAAATTTCGTGCCGTTCGCTTTGCGGTGGCGGCTGAAGGCGATCAGACGGTGGCGCGGCAGGATCGCTTTCAGCCGCTCCTTGCGCTCGAGAAGAGGCCGTTTGCGCAAGTCCGCTGTGTTCTGAAACATGAGATCGAAGGCGCAATACAGCAGCTTCGCTTCATGGCGCAGCGCGTTTTGAAGCAGCTGGAAATGCGAGACGCCGTCCTTTCCGATCGCGACGAGCTCGCCATCGATGACGGCGTCACCCTTCACGCCCTCCAGCGCTTTGGCGACCTCGATATAGCTGCGGCTGATGATCTTGCCATTGCGGCTGTAGAGCGAAACCTTGCCCCGCCGGATTTCCGCGATCATCCGGAAGCCATCGTACTTGTCCTCAAAAACCCAGCCGGGGTCGTCGAACGGCGCGTCGGTGAGCGTAGCGAGCATCGGCTGTAAGCGCTTGGGCAGGGTCGACGTCCGGCTCATTCAAGGGCCAATCCTTCAGAGCGCGTTGCGTAATGCATGGACGTCCTTCAAGAATGAGGGAACGCTCAAGGGCATGGCATGTTCCGTCAGACGCCGCGACAAATCCCAGAGTGTGCGATGTTGACTATCGATCCGGAAGGGCTGATCAGACCGATGGCCAGAAAACTCAAGACCTACCAGACTTCGCTGGGTTTCTTCGATCTGGCGATCGCCGCGCCCTCCATGAAAGCGGCTCTGGAAGCGTGGGGCGCCGACAGCAATCTCTTCCACCAGGGCGCAGCGAAGGAGAGTGACGATCCGGACGTCATCGCTGCGGCCATGAAGAAGCCTGGCGTCGTTCTCAGGCGCCCGGTTGGATCCGACGGATCGTTCAGCGAGCATGCGGAATTGCCCACCAATCTGGGCGACGGCAAAAGACCGACGAAAGCCGCCCGCAAGTCGAAGGGCCCAAAGGCGAAGAGGCCTTCCTCTCGCCCTGTCGACGAGGCTGCGGAGCGAAAGGCCGCTCTCGCCTACGAACGGGAACAGAAGCGCCGCGATGTTGAACGGGCGAGGGAGGAGGCCGCGAGGCAGAAGGAGCGTGAACGCCGTCAGCAGGCGGTCGACAAGGCACAGGCTGCTTTGGACAAGGCCGAGCAGAATCACGCGAAGCGGTCGGCCGCCATCCAGGCTGAGGTCGAGGCTCTTCAGAAGAGATCGCAAACCGAAGAAGCCCGCTGGGATAAGGAGAAAGAGCGATTGCAAGGCGCCTTGCGGCGCGCGCGGGGTTAGTTTCTGTGCCGGCGCCCACGCGTGAAGGCCAGCGGTCCCCTTCAAGCGTTCATCGTTCGGGATGCAGCACGCGTGCTGCGGCTTGGTTGACCGCGGCGCGGTCCCGTCGGTCCTCAGGAGCGAGCTCCATGACGGCCCGATGTACTTCGGCCGGAATCGTCAGCTGACTTTCCAAGGGTTTGTTGGCCCACTGCCAGAAGCGGTCGAATGCATCCATCACAGGTCCTCCCGCAGGCCTCGGAAAAACGGGTGGCGGACCTTTCCCTCGGCCGACTTCGCGCGATACTCACCTTCTTTCGAATCGCGCTCCGGTTCGCCTGTTCTCGCGAAACCGTTTTCAGAATGCCTGCACGGGCATCTGCGCGTTATGCGAGCGCAACCAATGACCGAGCGTCAAAGCCTCGTGGCGATTGAAGAACGTCTCGAAATCGAAAACGTGTCGGTCTCCGTTGAGGTCCGCCAGGAGCACCTCGCTCCGACCGAGGCTACCGCCTCGTTGCGCGCCACAATAGCCGACGATCGTCGCGAACAGATCGGTCTCGCGCAGCGAGCCAAAACGTTGGCGGAATGGGGGAGATTCCACGCAATAGCGGCATGGGTTCGCAGGATCGAAATCGGTCTTGCGCCGTGCCGGATGCGGATGGCCTGTGACCAGGGCGACGATCGGCCGGCCACCATGGCCCTGTTCGACGAAGCGCCAGAGCGTGGACGTCATGGTGTTGCCGAACCCCTTGCTCAAGCTTTTGACGAACGCAAGGCTCGGGCTCGACGAGATCGCTTCGGAGACGAAGCGACCAGCGAGAAAAAGCATCTGGCCGGCAGCGTAGTTCGCCTCGGCTTCCATGATTTGGTGGCAGGCGGGCGTGAGCGTCTGTTCCGTATCGCCCAACATCATCCCGGTGTGCCAAGGGATGATGTCGTGGCCGATCTCGTGGGCCTCGTTCCAGCGGTGCTTGAGGACAGGCAGATCCTGGTCGAGCAGGATCCGCTTCTGGTCGGGCAAATACAGGGCCTTCAGGCTGAGGTTTTGGACCGCGTCGCGCAGGAGCGTCGGGCGGAGGAGAACCTGAAGACCTGCGACCTTCATGCGCGAGAAAGTCTCCCGCAAAAGGCTGTCGTCGGTCGTCGAATAGTAGCCGCGGTCGAGCTTCAGCAGGTCCCGGACAACACGCAGATCGATGGGCGGCTCCGGGTTGCCAAGACCCCGTAGGACCTTGTCGACCTGTCCGTCGATATCGGCGATCGTTCGATGTCCGAGGCTGACGTTCTTCACTTGGCTCGCTTGGGGTCCTGTTCGCTCAAGACGGCGACGAACGCCTCGAGAGCCGAGTTTTCTTCCGGCGTCAGCTTCTGCATAGCCTCGGAGCGGGCGGCGAATCGGACGGCCTCCTGCCGCAACCCGGCGTCGTTCGCCGCGGTCAGTCCGGCAAGCTGCATCAAGCGCCGCTGGGATACCTCAAAGGTCTGCGCCAGTTTGAAGATCGTTCGCGGCTCCGGAACATAATGGACTTCGTTCTCGATCACGAGCAACTCGCTCGCGTCGAGCTCGGCGACCTCGGCCAGTTTCTCCATGGAAAGACCGCGACGGCGTCGCATCAGGTTCACGAACTTGCCGAAAGCAATTCGGGTTTCCTCGGCCGCAGCGGTCTGCGTAATCGTGGTCGGACGCTCGTCCGGTACCGGATCGAACGCCAGCAAGCCGGCGCCGACGGCGGCGTCGCCTTCACGACGAGCTCGAGCCATCCACCACTCCTTACTCCGTTCAATTTTCATCGTTCTCCCTCCTGTTCGAAGAACGCGCGGGCCTGCTCGCTGGTCATCTCAAAGTATCTTAAATTTTGGTACGCCACGTCCTGGCCCAGATCGGTCATTCCGATCTTGCGGTAGTAATCATCGGCTTGGGGCAGGGAATGGAGCCCCAAGCGCCCCTTGAAACCCTCGTCTTCGCTGAGCGCGATGGCCGCCGTGATGAGGGCCGAGCCCACGCCGCGGAGGCGCGGGGCGGCACCGAGCTCCGGTCGGTTCCATGGCGCAACCTCGAGGTAATCGACATACACGAGCGGCTTGCCGCGCTGGTTTGCTTCCCGGCCCGTCTTGGTCAGATCGACCTGAGCCAGGCCTTGCGTTTCGCCGAGAGCGACGACGCTGAACCCGCGGAAGGCCAAGAGCCCTTGCACGCGGGTCGTCTTCTGCGTCCAATCCCAGTGCCAGCTTTGCGGCCACTGGTCTATCGGCACGCCCCTGCGCGCGAGCTCCTGAAGTACGGTCAGCAGGGCAGGGCGCCACTTCGTCTGCCAGTCATCGAGCTGCGCTTGCTCGATCGCATCGCGCAGCTCGGCTTCGACGCTTGCACCGGTCGCGACATCGAGAAGATAGATTTTCGAGACGTCGACCGTCATAGAAGCATCAACTCCGCCTTCTCCTTCGTCGCGTCGTTCTCGAACAAGAGCTTTTCGCCCTTTTCGACCCGAGCATCGATCGTCTGATAGAGGCGCAAGGCCTGCCGGAGCACGGCAGTCTTGGTGATGTCCTTCCGGGCCGACAATTCGTCCAGAACCCGCATCTCGGCGTCGGTGAGGTTCAGCGTCATGGTTCGCTTCGCCGTCATCTCATCCTCCGTCGTTGTCCGCAGCATATAGAGAATCAATGGATTTTGTCAACGACAATTAGCCAGATTTAGCCCCTTGAATAGCTAAAATTTAGCTATTATGTCCTAGTCTCAACGCCGCCGCCCCTCGGGCCAGCCGGCCAAACAGGAGCGGAATATGGGACGGCAACATATCGGCCATGATGAAATCGCCACCTTTGCGCAGGATAAAGTGAACCTGCCCAAGGACGCGGCGGATGAGTATCGGGCGCAGGCCCGGCGGCTTCGCGAGAAGCTGGAAGGCTATCTGTCCGAGCATCCGGACTTCACGCTGAAGAAGATGCTGCTCTCGGGCAGCTTGGCGAAGGGCACGGCGCTTCGTTCTCTCAATGACATCGACATCGCCTGCTACATCAGCGGCGCCGACGCGCCGAAGGACGTGCAGGCTTTGCTCGACTATTTGGCCGAGCGGCTACGCAAGGCCTTCCCCAATTTCAGTCCCGACCAGGTCAAGCCGCAGACCTATTCCGTCACCGTCTCCTTCCGGGGGACCGGGCTCGATGTAGACGTAGTGCCGATCCTCTATGATGGCGACCCGAAGTGGTATGGCAACCTCGTCAGCCAGGATGACGGCTCGTTCCTGAAGACGAGCATTCCGCTGCATCTGGAATTCGCGGCCAAGCGCAAACGCGCGCAGGAGAAGCATTTCGCGCAGGTGGTCCGGCTCGTGAAGTTCTGGGCCCGGCGCATGAAGCAGGAGCGGGACGGCTTCCGTTTCAAATCCTTCATGATCGAGATGATCCTCGCCAAGCTCTGCGACGACGGGCTGGATTTCTCGGACTATCCGGAGGCGCTTCAGCACTTCTTCACCTATGTCGCCCGCACGGACTTCCGGCAGCAGATCGTGTTCAGCGACTACTATCCCGCCTCGTCGGTCGGCACGTTTCCCGACACTGTGCAGATCATTGATCCGGTGAACGCCACGAACAACGTCGCTCGCCTCTACACGACAACGAACGCGGACGCGATCGTCGATGCCGCACTCGACGCCGGCGACGCGATCGATGCGGCGCTTGCCGCTCCCAACAAGCAACTGACCGTCGCCTATTGGCAGAAGGTCTTCGGCTCCTCCTTCCAGGCGTGAGGTTACACCATGTCCGACAGCTACAGCTACACCGAAAGCAGAACCTTCACGGTCACCCACGCCCGCCACATGGCTGCCAAGGTCGCAACTGACCTGAAGCGCATGCAGCGGTTCTACGGCAAGCCGTCCGACGAAAATATCGCAGACTACGAAAGCGAGGCGACCGAGATGCTGCGGGCCGGCTATCTCGACACCGTCACTTACGGTTTCAAGAGGGACGGCAAGTGGATCGAGCCGACTCTTCGTTATACGGCCCGTGACCTCGCCGGCGCGTCGGCCAACGACGACGACCCCGGCCGCATCCGCCCAGGCGCCGACATCAGCGGTGCCTCATTTTACAGCTATATGACCTACACGGCGGCGTGGGACCGGCTCAGCCAGGCCGAGCGCGACGTCTTCAAGGCGACCTTGCCGTTCGCGCGCAACGGTGCCGCCGAGCCCGGGGTCTCGGGCTACCTATCCAACGACCGCACCTATTCGTCCGGGGGCAGGGCCCTCGACCGCGCTACCGTGAGGAGCTTCTGATGAACACCAAGCCGACCCTCGATGAGCTCTTCGAGCGCCGCATCACCTATCCCGACATCGACCCACAGGCGCGCCTCGCCCGGCTCGTCGGGCTCGATGAGCAGAAGAACCGCCTCGCGAAGATCCTCGGCCTGCTCGTCAATCCCGGCGGCCTCGCCGATTGGGCGAAGAAGCACCATCCGGGTGCGCAGGCTTTGCTCGACACGGTGCTGCGGCGGCCTTCACTGGTGGTGCTCGCCGGCGACGTAGGCTCCGGAAAGACCGAGCTCGCCGAGACGATCGGCGATGCGGTCGCGCGACAGGAGAAGATCGACATCTCGCTTTTTCCGCTCAGCCTGTCGACGCGCGGGCAGGGCCGGGTCGGTGAGATGACGCAGCTGCTCTCGGCCGCGTTCGACTATACCGTGGCGGAGGCGACCAGGCTCAAATCAGCCTCGGGCCGGGCGCGCGGGGCTGTGATCCTGCTGGTCGACGAGGCCGACGCGCTCGCGCAGTCGCGCGAGGCGGCACAGATGCATCACGAGGACCGGGCCGGCGTGAACGCCTTCATCCGCGGCATCGACCGGATCGCCAATGCGACGCTGCCGGCGGCCGTCCTGATGTGCACCAACCGCCTCAATGCGCTCGATCCGGCCGTACGGCGCCGTGCGGCCGACGTATTGAGTTTTGCGCGACCCGGGGACGAGCAGCGCCGCTTCGTGCTGTCCATCCGGCTGGAGACCATCGGCCTCGGCCGCCATCATATCGAAGCCCTGGTTTCGGCCACCGGGCCGCAGCGGGGTGGCCGCGACTACGGCTTCACCTTCTCGGACCTGACGCAACGGCTGCTGCCGACCATTGTCCTGGATGCCTATCCGACCAGGGCGGTCGACGGCGCGCGCGCGGTCGAGATCGCCCGGTCCATGGTTCCGACGCCTCCCTTCCGGGACGGCGAGATGCCGAGGTGATGGTGCTATGTCCCAGGCCGTAACCGTCCGGCGCGACGGCGACACCTTCCAGGCGCGCCTGTTCTGGTATCACGCGGCGCGTCTGCTCGATCCCGAAAGCCCGGTCGTCCGCGTGGGTTTCGAGACGGGGCCGAAGAGTTTCGACGACATCTGGGTCGAATACGACCCGGCGCGTAGCGCGGTCGATCAGTATGGTGACCCACTGCGCCGCGAGCACATGCAGTGCAAATGGCATGTCACGCCCGACAGCTATGGTTACTCACATCTGGTCGATCCGGAGTTTATCAACGCAAATGCCCGCTCGTTGCTGGAGCGGGCGCGCGATGCGCAACTTGCCCATGCACCGCAGGGTAGCGGCGTGCGGTTCAAGCTGGTGACCAATTGGCGGCTCGATCGCAACGACCCACTGCGTGACATGGTCGGCACGCGCTCCGGCGCGATGCGGCTCGAGCGGCTGTATGGTTCCCTGACGGACAACAGCAGAGCCGGTGCGGTGCGCAAGGCATGGCGCGAGCATCTCGGCATTGACGAGGCCGAACTTCGGCTGCTTGCGCGCACGCTCGCCTTCGGCGAGGCGACCGACACGCTCGATGGGCTTCGTGATCAGCTGGACCTGCTGTTTGCCTATGTCGGTTTGCGCCGCATTCCGGCCAACCAGAGTGCGTTCCCCTATGACGATGCCATCTTCCAATGGATGGCGCAGGGACGCCTCGAGTTCGACCGCGTGGGCTTCCGCGCCGTCTGCGCTCGGGAAGATCTTCTCGGCGCGGCGCAAGGTGGCCCGCGGGTTTTCGGGGTAAAATCCTTCGAGCACGCGTTCGATCGGCTTGAGGAGCGGTGTCACGCGGTCTTGGATCTGATTCCATCCTTCGACGAACGCTACATCCGCAGCGACGCGGACTGGGACGCCAAACTTTATCCCGCATTGCGGACCTTTCTCCTCGCTGCCGCTAAAGACCAGCCGCGGTTGCGGCTTGCGCTTGACGCCCACGTTACGCTCGCCTTCGCCGCGGGCTCCGTCATCAACATCAAGTCTGGTCGCCAAGTGGAGCTCGAACAGCGAAGCACGGGCCGGCGGCTCTGGTCCGCCGATGACATGATCCCCGATACGACCTGGCCTGCCCTCGTCCTCGAAACCGCGGTGCTTCGGCCCGATCAACCGGAACTCGCAGTCGCGGTCGGCCTGACGCATGATGTATCGGCCGATGTGCGCCGATATTGCGAATCCGCTCTTCCGAATGTCGGACAGATTCTGATTCTAAAGCCAAATTGCGGTTCGGGTGCGCAATCGGTCACTTGCGGCCGCCACGCATTCGAGCTCGCCGACACGGCGACCGGCGCGATCCGCACCGCCAAGGCCGACGGACCCGGCTTGACGCATCTATTCGTCGCTGCGCCCAATGCCTTCACCTTTTTTCTCGGCCAGCGTCAGACGGCGCTTGGCACTGTCCGGCTATACGAGTTCGATTTCGACGGCGGACGTGGCCGCTCCTATGCAGCCGCCTTGACGTTGCCGCTCGACAAAGCGAAATCGTGAAGCGTGCCTGTGAAGGCGGTGGAATAGAGCAGCTCCCCCGCAGTGTGCAAAAGCGGGACCTGACCAGCCGCAATGCAATGCATTGGATCGGAGATTGTTGGCGCGGTGTCGGCGATGACCGTCGGGCGGAGTTCCAACCGTGCCGGACGAACCGGCGCGGGGTAGAGCAGGGACAGAATGTGGGCCGACAATCGCCAGCCTGGCGGGATAAGGTTTGCTGTTGGTTGCATGGCGTGCGAAACTCACCCTACGTAGATAGTTTTTGAGTTCTTATTGAAGGACGTACGCGGTATTTTCGAGCATGGGGCGTCGGCGTACATCTTCCGCAGGCGGAACAGTTTTCCTGGTCGTTTTCGGCCTGCTGGCAGCGGCGGTTTCGGCCGTTTATCGATTCGTGGTCGAAAACGCCACGGCGATCAGCGCATTTGCGCTCGTATGCGGTGGCATCATCCTTTTGGCGTATCTGCTGTCCCGCAGGAAATCTCCATCCATATCTTCGGTTGAGGATCGCGGATTGTCGCCCCCGGTTGGACGACAAGTCCGAACCGGCGGGACGGGTCGGCAGCAGGCGCCGCCGGCGAAATGGATTCCTCCCGGTGACCGGGCCCGCATAGGTAACACTGAGATTGCGATCGGCCTCTTCTACCTAGGTAGCTACCTTCCGGGGCCGGGACAGGCGATCGTGCAGTATGCGATCAATCCTGCACTGCCGGTCGCAAGCAGTGGGGCGGACATCGAAGGCCATTCGATGCCTTACTGGTCTTCGTATGCAGACATGTCGCCTGCCGCACGGCGCGCCTTCCTGGATTGGATGCGTGACGGCCGGCGCAATCCTGCCTACGGCATCGGCTATGTTTTCATGTTCTTCTACGGGCTTGAGCATCGCCTGTTCGTTGACCGAGGCGACGATGCGGCCCTGCTCGTGCGTGAAGTCGAGCGACTGCTCACGATCTATGGCACCAACAATTCCTTTCGCGGCTACGCGACCACGTTCGTCGCGATGGCCTGCGTCTGGTACGGCGCGCGGCTGCCCTTGCCGCCACTGTCACCTGAGCGCCTGGGTGGCCCAGAGCTCGATCTTGCGACCCGCCTCTATCTCGGCGAGCGCCTCGCGGATTCGCCGTCACTTTCCGCCGCGGATGCGTTGCGATGGGTACTGGCCTCGCCGGATACCTATCTCAGGACCCCCGCGCTCCGCTGCTTCGATGAATTCGTCCGGCTCTGGAACATCCGCTTTGCAAAGCGCTTTCCGGCGGGGCTTGCGGTCAACGCAAAGTGCAAGATCTCCCTGCGCTATCGCGCGGCAAGCGCAGCATTTGAAGTCGAGGTCGATGGCACGCACCAAAAATGGCCCGATGTGTCCGGGCTTTCCAAGCCTCTCGATAAGCTGCAGGCATTGGTCGCCGAATGTACGGATGAACTCGATGCCTTCAGCCGTTTCGTAGGTCGCAAGCCGGCTCTTCGCAATTCAATGGTGGCGGCGGCGATGCTGCCGGATGATCTTCAGCGGACACCCGGGCTCGCCGCTTTCGGCGAATTCCGACGTCAGCTGGCGTCTGTGATGGGTGAGCAAGGGCGCGGCAGTACCACGGCCCAAATTCTCTTCCAGATGGCGGGGATCGAGGTTCCACCCGATGGCAAGATTCCCGCGGCGGTCGCCGATGACCTTGGCCGTGCGCTTGATTCCATCGATGTCGCGATCGAGCCAGACCGGCGGTACGGCAGCAGCGTGCCTCGCGCTGACGAGCAGGTTTTCGTGTTCAAGGCCCAAGGGGGCGGAGCGGTCGACGCTGCGCGCGCGCCGTTCAAGGCGATGCGGGCGCAGGTCGAGGTCGCCGTGCTGGCCGCCGGCGCGGACGGCGACGCATCCTTCGAAGAGTTGCAGCGGACGATCGCCCGTATCCGTGCCGCTACAGATTTATCTGGCGTGGAGCAGGCGCGCCTGATTGCCTTCGCCGTCACCACCTTCAATAGCCCTCCCAAGCGTGCCCGCGTGATGCGCAAGCTGGCCGAAATGGGCGAACCTGAACGACGAGCGATTGCCGGCGCGGCTTTGGCTGTGGTCGGTGACAATCCCACGCCGGACGTTTCGGAAGTCAAATTCCTGGAACGCCTGCATAAGTCGCTTGGATTGCCGAAAGAGGCCGTCTATGAGGGCCTTCACCAGGCGGCTGCCGCCCGTCCGGATGAGCCCGTCGCAATCAGTGAAGAAAAACGCGTCGCAGGCGTTCCCATCCCGAAGGAGCCGGCGCCCGCGCGAGCTCTCTCGCCTGCTCCCGGCGGAATTCGGTTCGACGCGGCGCGCCTCGCGCGCACGCGTCAGGAGACAAGCGAAGTCTCCGCGCTCTTATCCGGGATATTCGAGGAGGAAGCGCCGCCACCACTCCCTGTGATCGAGCAGCCCGCCGCTCTGAAGGGGCTAGACGGACCCCATACCGAACTGCTCGAATTGCTTGAACTGCGCGGGGCGATGAGCCGGTCGGAATTTGATCGCCACGCGCGCGAGATGCGCTTGCTGCCCGATGGGGCTATTGAACGCATCAACGACTGGTCTTTCGATCGCTTTGATGAAGCATTGATCGAGGACGGAGATGAAGTCACGGTCGCCCCACATATGCGCGACCGCATCGCTGAGATTGGAGAGAGTACGGCATGACGAAAGCGACCAGGACCATCCGTCCGAAGGAGAGGGATACGATCATCCAGGCTCTGTCAGCGGGCGTAGTGCCGCGCCTTGGCTTGCCGCATATCGTGGTGGGCCGCGTGGGGGAAACAGCCGCGTTGGTTCGCGACGTCGATCGCGTTGCTGACGGTGGGTCGGCGATCCGCTTCGTCATCGGAGCTTATGGTGCCGGCAAGACCTTCTTCGCAGGCATGGTCCGCTTGATCGCGCACGAAAGGAAGTGCGTGACCATGCACGCTGACTTGTCACCGAACCGGCGCATTCACGCCAGCGGAGGCCAGGGTCGCGCGCTCTATGCCGAGGCCGTCAACAACATGGCGACCCGAAACAAGCCCGAGGGCGGCGCCCTGCAAAGTGTCATCGAGAGGCTGGTCACCGACGCCGTGAAGGAAGCGAGCGAGAAAAGCGTGGCCGTCGAAACCGTCATCGATCAGAAGCTGGAGCCGATCTCCGGTGTTCAGGGCGGCTACGACTTTGCCACGGTGCTCAAGGCCTATTGGCGGGGCAGCGAGGAATCAAACGGCTCGCTGAAGGAAAATGCGATCCGCTGGCTTCGCGGCGAGTATTCCACCAAGACCGACGCGAGAAAGGATCTCGGCGTTCGGACCATCATTGACGACGAGACGGTCTATGAGTCGTTGAAATCGCTCGCATGCCTCGTTCGGGTTGCTGGCTATGCGGGTCTCTTGGTCATGTTCGATGAGATGGCCAACATCTACAAGCTACAGAACGCGCAAGCGCGCAAACAAAACTACGAGCAGATCCTCAATATCGTGAATGATGCGCTGCAGGGTACGACGTCGGGGATCGGTTTCGTGATGTGTGGCACTCCGGAGTTCCTGCTCGATACCCGCCGCGGCGTCTTCAGCTATGAGGCACTGCAGTCCCGTCTGGCGGAAAACGTGTTCGCCGGCCAGGGCCGCGTCGACTTCTCAGGGCCAGTCATCCAACTGCAAAATCTCACACCCGAGGATCTTCTGGTTCTGCTCGGCAATATCCGCACGGTCTTCGCTAGTGGCGATGCTGCGAAGCACCTGGTTCCCGACGAGGCGCTGACGGCCTTCATGATGTATTGCAACCGTAAGATCGGTGAATCCTACTTCCGTACGCCACGCTCAACGGTCAAGGCGTTCGTCAACATGCTCTCCATACTTGAGCAAAACCCAGGCACGACGTGGCAAAGCCTTCTTGAGACGGTTTCGATCGCCCCCGATACACCGGACGATGCCGCAGAGGCGGGCGCCAACGGGGAGGGCGATGAGCTCACCAGTATCCGACTCTCTTGAAGGGGCTTATCACAAGCTCCATCCAACCATCCGTCGCTGGATCCGCGACCAGGGCTGGGATGAGCTTCGTGAGATCCAGGCGCGTACCATCCTCTCCGTCATCGAGGTTGATCGCGATATCCTGATCGCGGCGACCACCGCCGCCGGTAAGACGGAAGCGGCGTTTCTGCCGATCCTCACTCAGGTTGCCGACCGCAGCGATGCCGGGTTCTCCGTCTTGTATATCAGCCCGCTGAAAGCGCTCATCAACGATCAGTTCAAGCGTCTCGACGAGCTTTGCGACAAGATGGACATCCCCGTCGTCAAGTGGCATGGCGACGCGCCACAGTCGGCCAAGAAGCGAGCGATTTCGAACCCTCAGGGCGTTGCACTCATTACGCCGGAATCAATCGAAGCCATGCTGACGAGGCGCGCCGGCGATGCGCGGCGGCTGCTTTCAACGGCCGGCTTCATCGTCATCGACGAATTGCATTCGTTTCTGCAAGGTCCCCGCGGCCTTCATCTGGCCAGCCTCTTGCGTCGGATCGATGCAATGGCGCCCAAACCAGCCCGGCGCGTGGGCCTGTCGGCCACCATCGGTGACCTGCCACAGGCCGCCAAATGGCTTCGGCCGGGCAATCACGACGAAGTTGAAATCCTCGAAGCCAAAACCGACGCCCCCGAATTACGCCTGCAGATACGCGGTTATGTCGAGCCGCCGGAATTGGACGACCCCGATCATGCCGAGGGTGGATCGGGTGCGGAAGAAGTGCCGCGAAGGATCGCGCTGGATGCCATCGCGGACCACCTTTTTGGAACCCTGCGCGGCTCGAACAACCTGGTTTTCGGTAGCTCGCGCCGTACGGTCGAGTCGACGGCCGACCGGCTTCGGCGGCGATCGGAAAAAGCCAAGGTGCCCGATGAATTTTTCCCGCACCATGGCAGCCTCTCGAAGACGCTGCGGGAAGAACTGGAAGACCGCCTCAAGGACGGCAATCTCCCGACAACCGCGATATGCACATCCACCCTTGAGCTCGGTATCGACATTGGCTCGGTGAAGTCCGTAGCTCAGATTGGATCGCCGCGCTCACTGTCGTCGCTGAAGCAAAGGCTAGGCCGGACCGGACGCCGCCGCGACACGCCATCGACCCTGCGGATCTATGTGCGCGAGCCTCATATCGACAGCGAGTCCGGCACCCTCGACCGGCTGCGGCCGAACACAATCCGCTCCGTCGCGGTCATCCGGCTCTTGCTGGAAAAGTTCGTCGAGCCGGCAGGCCAGGTACCGGAGGTCGCCTCGACGCTCATTCATCAGATACTTTCCGTCATTGCCGAGCGCGGTGGGATAAGAGCGCGTCCGCTTTATGATCTGTTGTGCGGTCCTGGCCCCTTTGCGGAAGTTTCTGTGTCTGAATTCGCCGGGCTTCTGCGCCATCTAGCATCCGATGCGATCAAGTTCATCGAGCAATCCCAAGACGGATTGATCATGCTGGCCGAAAAAGGCGAGCAGACCGTGCAGTCGCGAAGCTTCTTCGCCGTGTTTGAATCGGCCGAGGAATGGCGTCTCACCGTGGGCGGCAAGACGCTGGGGACCCTTCCCATCTCGTACCCGGTCCACAAGGACGGCCTCGTGGTTTTCGCCGGCCGTCGTTGGATCGTCCAGGACATCGATGAGAAGACCAACACGCTGTTCGTGGCGCCACATCCTGGCGGTGTGGTGCCGCGGTTCGAACGCGCCGACGGTGAACGCCTCCACAATCGTCTCGCCGAGGAAATGCGTCGGGTCTACCTGTCGTCCGACGTGCCGCCCTATCTCGACGACAGGGGGCAAGAGTTGCTGGCCGAGGGGCGTGAGATGTTTCGCGAGCTGAAGCTTGAAACCACGACCTTTGTGCAGGAAGAGCGGGACCTTCACGTGTTTCTTTGGCGTGGGTCGCAGACCACGGCCGTATTCGGCGCCGCCGCCGCGATGGCCGGCCTTCCGGGCCAAGTACATGATCTGGGGCTCACGCTTGCCCAGACGAACGCCGCTGATGCCCAGCCCAAATTGAAGGCTCTCGCAACCGAAGGCGCGGTCGATCCGGCTCGGCTCTCGGGTTTCGTGAAGGACATAGCAGCTGGCAAATTCAAGGATCAGGTTCCCGGACCGCTCGCGCGCTCCTTGTGGGTTCGGCAAAACACCGCCGAAATCAATGCCATTAGCGAAATCGCACGCAGCTTGTAACCCAACGGGTTCGTTCCATCGTCGCGGTGAAAACAGATGCAAAAGATAGGCGAAACACTTCAACTCAGCGCGGGCGACTTGGTCGGCCATCTGAATTGCCGCTACCTGACCGAGCTTGATCTCAAGGTCGCGCATGGCGAGCTGGCGAAACCAAAGATCTGGGATCCTGTCCTTGAAACGCTTGCAGAGCGCGGCGCGCTTCATGAGCAAGGCTTCATCGAACATCTAAAGGGTGGCGGGGCGGCCATAACCGTGATCGATGGTGTTGGCATTGATGCAGCCGCCGTCGCGGCAACCACGGAGGCCATGCGGCGTGGCGATACCGTCATCGTTCAGGGCGCGCTCCAATCCGGCCAATGGAGTGGACGCGCCGACGTTCTGCGTCGCGTCGAAACGCCGAGTAATTTTGGCGCTTGGTCCTATGAAGTCACCGACACCAAGCTCGCGCGGGAAACGAAGGGCAATACCGTCCTTCAGGTCTCACTTTATTCCGACCTTGTGTCGTCCATGCAGGGCAGCCCTCCTGCATCCGCCTTTGTCGTGACGCCAGGCACGCAATACGAGCCCGAACTATACCGCGTAGCCGACTACGCGGCCTATTACCGGCATGTCAGAAGCAGCCTTGAGCGCGCGATCGCGTCACGCATGGATGGTGCCTATCCCGAGCCGATCGAGCACTGTGACATTTGCCGCTGGAGAAACCACTGCGACGAGCGTCGCAGGGCTGACGATTACCTGTCCCTCGTCGCCGGCATCAGCAAGTCGCAAGCGGGCGAGCTTGAAAGGCGCGGCGTAAGTACCATGGCTGCACTGGCCGCCGTTCCGCTGCCATTGCCGTGGCGGCCAGAACGCGGCGCGGTGCAAAGCTTTGAAAAAATACGCGAGCAGGCGCGAATCCAGGTCGATGGCCGGACCCAAGGCGCGGTCATTTTTGAAGCCCTGCCCCAGATTGCCGGGTTTGGATTATCACGGCTGCCGGAGCCTTCGCCGGGCGACATCTTCTTTGATTTTGAAGGTGATCCGTTCGTCGGTGAGGGCGGCTTGGAGTTCCTGTTTGGGTATCTCTATGCGGATGACGAGGGCAAGTTACGTTACACCGGCGATTGGGCATCCACCCGCCAGGAGGAAAGAGCGGCCTTCGAGCGCTTCATGGACTTCGTGATCGAACGGCTCAAGGCGCATCCCGGCCTTCACATCTACCACTTCGCTCCCTATGAGCCCGCCGCCATCAAGCGCTTGATGGGCCGTTACGCCACGCGTGAAAATGACGTCGACAACCTCCTGCGTGCCGAGCGCTTCGTCGATCTTTATGCCGTCGTGAGGCATGCGATCCGCGCGAGCGTAGAAAGCTACTCGATCAAGAAACTTGAGCCTCTGTATGGGTTCGAGCGCGCTGTACCCTTGGAGGATGTGCGTGTCGTCATGGCACGAACGCAGGCACGGCTTGAACTTGCCGATGCCAACAACATTCCGGAAACGGATAAGGCTGCCATTTGCGGATACAACCGCGACGATTGCGCTTCAACAAAAGGCTTGCGTGACTGGCTGGAGAGCCTTCGCGCCGAGCTCATCCAGAACGGCGCTTCGATCGACCGGCCCGCGATCCCAGAGCCGGAAATCAGCCCGGAGCTCGATGCTTGGCAGAAGAAGGTTGCCGCGCTTGCTGCGCGGCTGACCGACGGCGTGCCCGATGACGCTGGCGAGCGGACCTCTGAACAGCAGGCGCGCTGGCTCCTTGCTTCAATGCTGGATTTTCATGGTCGCGAAAACAAGGCGGTCTGGTGGGAGTATTTCCGGCTTCGGGACCTGTCCGCTGAAGATCTCTTGTTCGAGCGTGACGGCTTGGCCGGCCTTGAATTCGTCGCGCAAGTCGACGGCACCGCCAAGACGCCCGTGCACCGCTACAGGTTCGTCTTGCAGGATACCGATATTCGTCCGGGGGATGAGCTTCACAGCCTTGGCGGTGAGAAGTTCGGACGCGTTGCGGATATTGCGCTCGACCAGCGCACCATCGACATCAAAAAGCGCGGCGACACAGCCAACCTGCATCCCGAGGCCGTCTTCGCGCACAGCTTTGTCGGAACCC
>JAHCKB010000409.1 GCA_026125985.1 Bradyrhizobium sp. | reverse complement strand
CGATTCCGGCCGGCATGCTTGGCCTGATAGAGGCACTGGTCCGCCCGTTCGATGAGCGAGGGTGCCGCATCGTCGGGCCGGAACAGGCTGATGCCCATCGACATGGTGACGCGGCCGAGGGACTCGCCCGTCGAGCGTTTCACCAGTTCGCGCGCCTTCACGGTCTCGCGGATCTTGTTGGCGATGGCTTCCGCCGTCGCGAGATCGGTTGCCGGCATGATGAGTGCGAATTCCTCGCCGCCATAGCGCGCGGCGCAATCGCCGGCGCGATGCACTGAGTCGGAAATGCAGATTGCGATCCCGACCAGCACCTGGTCCCCCGCCTGATGGCCGTGGGTATCGTTGAAGATCTTGAAATGGTCGGCGTCGATCATCAGGAGCGCCAGCGGCGTCTTTTGGCGCGTCGCGCGCCGCCATTCATTGTCGATGGCCGCGTCGAACTTGCGCCGGTTGCGCAGGCCGGTCAGTGCGTCGGTGATCGCCAGCTCTTCGAGCTTGGCTTCAGCGGCGGCGCGGCGGCCGATCTCACGCGCCAGGAACAGCGTGATGCCGAGAACGAACAGGATCAGCAACGCGATGATCGCCCCCACGCGCGTCGCTTCGGTGTTCCAGAGACGCAGCACGGCATCGAGCGGCTTGCCGACCACCACAAACAACGGTCCCGAAGTGTCGCGCCGGACATAAAGTCGGGGAATGGAGTCCACAGGCCCCCGTCCGGAGAAGTTTCCGCCTGGCTGGAGGTTGCTCGCGTTCCAGCTTCTGATCGTGGAAAGGTTCTTGCCGATGATGTCGAGGTCGAACGGTTTTCGCATGATGATGGTGCGGTCGCGTCGCAGCACCGTGATGACGTCGTCTGGCTCGAGCTTGAGTCGGTCGAACAACTCATGAAAATAGGAAAAGCGGATCGCGCCGGCGACCACACCGAGGAAGGTCTTGTCCGTGCCGAAAATTCCCCGGCTGAGCACGATCGAGTAGGCGCCGCGATGGAGCATAGGCTTGCTGATGAAGAGGCCGACGTCCGGATTGTCGCGATGGACCTGGAAATATTCTTCGTCGGCGCGGTTCTCCGGCCGTGGATCGAGCGAAGAAGCGTCGTGTGTGAGCCGACCTGCGGCATCGAACACCTGGATCGCGCCGAAATGCTTGGCCGTGGCGGCGTGATCGAACAGGATGAGATGCAGGATCGGTTTGCTGACGCCGTTGATCTCCGGCATCACCATGTTGTTGGCGACTGCTCGCAGCGACAGGTCGTAGAGCTCGATGTTGCGGCTAATGTCCGCATCGATGCCGGCGGCGAGATTTTCCAGCATCTGCCGCGCAAGCTGTTCTTCGCCGCGGCGCATGTCCAGCATGACGGAGACGCAAACGGCCGAAAAGCCGATCACCGTGGCGACGGACGAGGCGATCAGCAGTTTGGCTGACAGCCGCCAGCGCCGCTTGGCCGTTTGTTTCCGCCGTCGGAATAGCATTCCTAGCTCCCGCTAATGCAAGGAAATGCGCCCGGAATCGTTGCGGTCGCCTTAAGCCGCGACAAGGATGAAGGGATGGGTTAACGCTAGGTTTCGGGTGTTGGCGGTTTTGGGCAGGCTGACGGGGATCGACGTGAACGACTACGACGCGCTGCGGGATTACCTGGCGAAACAGACCCTTGTCGAACTCGTGCTGACCTTCGAGCAGATCGAGGAGATCATCGACGCGGCGCTGCCGCGCGCGGCGCATCGCGCCTCATGGTGGGACAGCCTGCGAAGCCCGCAGGAAAGGATGCCCCAGCGCGAGGCCTGCCTCGCGGGCGGCTACGTCGCGACCAGGCAGCCGGACGGGAAAAGCGTGAAGTTCAGGCGGCTGCCGCGCGACAAGCGAAAGCCGCGCGAAGATCATGAGGCGGACTAACTTGCCGCCTCGAGCCGCTCCTCGGTGAGCAGCCGCATCGCGGCATCGGCGTCCATCGGCTCGCCGAAAGCGAAGCCCTGCGCGTATTCGCATCCCAGGTGGTAGAGCTCGACTGCGTCCGAGTCGGTTTCCGCTCCCTCCGCGACGACATCCATGCCGAGGTCGTGGGCAAGCGCGATGATCGATTTGAGGATCACGGGCCGGGTGCCGCGGCTGGTGGTGCGCACGAAAGACTGGTCGATCTTGATGGTGTCGAAGGGAAAACGCTGCAGATACGACAGCGAGGAATGGCCGGTGCCGAAATCGTCGAGCGAAAGTCCGGTGCCGAGCTCGCGGATGCGGGCCAGCATCTGGGCCGCATGCTCGGGATTCTCCATGACCAGCGACTCGGTCAATTCCAGCTTCAGCGTGCCGCGCGCCACCGACGAGCGCGACAGCACGGTGCGGATGTCGTGGATCAGATCGTGGCGCAAAAGCTGCCGCGAGGAGACGTTGACACTGGCGAAGATCGGCTCGCGCGAACGCATGGCGCGCTGCCAGACCGAGAGCTGTCGTGCCGTCTGGTCCATCACGAACATGCCGAGGTCGACGATGAGGCCGATCTCCTCCGCGACATTGATGAAGTCCGACGGCGACATGCGGCCGAGCTTCGGATGATCCCAGCGCGCGAGCGCCTCGAAACCGGCGATGGAGCGGTCCTCCAGCCTCACGATGGGCTGGTAGAGGATCGATATCTCTTGCCGCTCGATGGCCCGCCGCAGCTCGGATTCCAGCGTCAGACGGTCGGTCTTGCGCGCGCGCATCGCCGGCTTGTAGACGTCGATGCGGTCGCCGCCGATGCGCTTGGAATGGTACATCGCCAATTCCGCGTCCTTGATGATCTCGTCCGAGAGCTGCGTCTGCGGGTCGGACAGCGCAAGCCCGATCGAGGCAGTCAGGAAGATCTCGCGGTCGTTGAAGGCGATCGGCGCGCGGATGGTCTTGCGAATGGTCTCGGCGAAAGCGGTGATGCGCGCGGACTCCTGCTCGGAGAGCAGGATCAGGCCGAACTGGTCGCCGGCGAGTCTGGCCAGCGTATCCTGGGGCTTGAGGATGCGCGTCAGCCGCCGCGCCAGGGTCAGCAGGATGGAGTCGCCGACCGCGATGCCGACGGAATCGTTGACCTGCTTGAAGCGGTCGAGGTCGATCACCATCAGCGTCGGCCGCAGGGTCGGCACGGTCTTGGCGAAGTTCGCCACCGCGTTGAGGCGGTCCATGAAGAGCTTGCGGTTGGGCAGGCCCGTCAGATTGTCGTGCACGCTGTCATGCAGCATGCGCTCTTCCGCGTTCTTGGTGTCGGTGACGTCGGTGAGCGTGCCGACCACGCGCGACACTTCGCCGTCGGAGCCGACCACGGGGCGCGCCTTCAGCGCAAACCACATGAAGTGGCCGTCTGGCGTGCGCAGGCGGAAATCCTGCACCAGTCTGCCGCGGCGCTGGTCGAGCACGCTGTCGAGCGCGGCGCGGAAACGGTCCTGGTCGAGCGGATGCAGCACCTCAAGCCATTTCGCGGCGGGGCCTTCCAGCGTGCCGC
>JAHCKB010000408.1 GCA_026125985.1 Bradyrhizobium sp. | reverse complement strand
TCCCTTGGCATCGTCGAACGTCTTGCCATGCTCGAGAGAGAGATGCCGCGCGAGGTCGTCGAGGCGCTTCTCGATCAGGTTCTTGAGGTTGAACATCACCCTCTGGCGGCGCAGCGGCGGTGTTGCGGCCCAGGCGATCTGCGCCTTCTTCGCGACCTGCACGGCTTCATCGACTTCCTCGACCGAGGCGAAAGCGACCCTGGCCGTCACCTCGCCGGTCGCCGGATTGGTGATGTCGCCCGTGCGCCCGCTCTTCCCCGCGGCCGGCTTGTTGCCGATGTAGTGCCCGATGCTGGCTGCCATGGTCTCCTCCAATGAGGTCGCCAGTCTAACACCGCATGTCGGGGCTTCAGAAGAGCCAGGTCGTCAGTGGGTCGATCGTCGAATGCAGGCGTCGGGCGGTGGCGATCGGTGGCCGGGTTCACGCAGCGATTGGAGGCTTCTTCGACCACGGGTAGCCCTGCTGCCCCCGCATGTAGCCATACTCGAAAAGCTTGCGCATATAGCCCTGATCGAACGGGGCGGGAGACACATAGGAGAAGTCCTGTCCGATGTAAGCAAGGTTGAAGTCGATCCCGTCTGCCCGCGTCGTGTTGTACATTCGTACGACGTCGTTCATCCCGCTCACCGTGATCATGGTGTCGATCGCCCGACCGACAATGCCGAGGGTTTGTCGCTTCGTGTAGGACCAGTTCGGATCGAGCCTGCCGTTGCGGATGACATAGGCTTCGACGGGCAGGACGCGCTGGCGCGCCGCGGCGCGCTGCCGGCGCTGCTGGGTCAATGAGGGCGGATACAGGAATGCCTGCGCAAAGGCGCCGCCGTCCACATGCATCTCCTGGTACGGCTTTCCGTCCACGGTCACATCGATCATTGTTGGTGGAAACGCGCCCGGTATTGCGGCTGAAGCGAGCAGAATGCGGGCGATTGTATCGCGCGCCCGCGGATGGCCGCTTGCGGCGATCGCGCCGATATTCCAGATGACGCCATGTTGTGAATCGAAGTCGCTCGTCCCGATCAACAGCAGGCGACCGTCATTGTAGGCCGTCGCAAGATCCGCCAGCATCTGTTGATCGAGGTATCGGGAAAGGGTGGCGAAGAGGGGCGCATTGTCGGCGAGAGCGTCGTCGATGAGTGCCGCGATCAGGCCGCGCTCTCTTAGTACGTCCTTCGCCGTGATCCCGGTGTAGACCTCGCGCAGCTTTGCGTCATAGGCGGAGCCAAGAAACGCGAACGGCGCTGTCAGGGCGCCGGTGCTGACGCCTGTCACCCAGTCGAAGACGGGCCGGTCGCCATGTTCGCTCCATCCGCAGAGGAGTCCGGCTCCGAAGGCGCCGTCTTCGCCGCCGCCCGACACCGCCAGCATGTTGTACTCCGGAATGTCGAACGCAGTTGCCACGCCGTACTTGCGTCGCCGGCGCTCCGCTGCCTGCATCAACTCGTCCTGAAGGAGCTTCGTATCGACAAGGGGATGGAAACGCTCGTTGGGAACGCCGAGCACGGTGGCTCGCGCCATCTCTCCCCGCGGAACCGCAGGTCCACGGGGAATGTCGCCGCAGGCCGACAGGCCTATCAGCGCTCCGCTCCCGACTAGCGCCCGTAGGGCGTCTCGACGTTTCATTTTTCCCCAACCCCTTAGTTTATTGAAGATCAATATGCGTCAAGCCACAGGGCGACGCTTTGATATGCATCAACATCGATCGAGTTGGCCGTGGAAGCCGAGACGCCTAATGCATCACGGGCGGTCTTGCGGCCGTGACGGCATGCTTTGCAGGTTGTCGATGAGTATGTAGGCGCTCACAAGGAGCACCCAGGCCGGGAAGACCGCAAAGCTCCAATCGAAAGCGTGGCTGCCGAACAGGAGGAACGCTGCCATGACAAGCCCCGGGATCGCCAGCCAACGGGCCACGAATCCGGTACGGATGGCAAGTGTCGAGGTGATCATCATGAACACGCCGGCCATCTTGATGGCGTATACGTTGATGAGGTTATAGGCGAATGCGCGGGCCAGCGCGAAGGTCGGCGAGTTGATCAGCAATTCCGGCTTGGCCACGTGAACAGTGACGATGGCACCGAATACCGCGCCTGCCACGAACAGCATCCCCAGGAACAACAGGCCGCTGCCCAAGAACACCGTCGCAAAGAGACGGTCTTCGGCCTCCGCCAACCGGTCGCGCACGACACCGATGAACCAGAGAAACGCGATTCCGGCGAAAGGGATCAAATTGATGGCAATGACGACCCTGTCGAGGGGCGCCGCGAGCCATGCGCCGGGGTCCAGGGGATTCTTTGGAATAGACGAAAGAAAGAGCGCAAGCGCCAGGATCAGAAGCACGGCGAATAGAAGCCCGGCAATCGCGGCGGCCCGTGGGGTGCGGAGATGCGTGCCGGTGACCGGCCTGATCTGGACCATGATTGTCCTTTTCGTTCAACCGAGCCACGTCTAGTCGGCAAAGGCGGCAATGGTGGCCGCGACCCCGAACATGGGTTCCTGGCCGACCCTTATGAAACCCGCACCGGGGCGATCGAGGTCCTGAATGAGAATGATCATCGCGGCAACCAATATGCCCACCAGGTAGACCGGCAGTCGCGAACGTCTCGCCTGCAACCCGTTCGCATAGCCCGCAAAGCCGATCGCGACGATGGCCACTCCGTACAGGGCGTACAGAATGACGGCCGGCAGGCGGTTCCGCGCGGCCAGCAGGCGCTTCTCCTGATTGTCGATCATCTCATTCAGCGATTGGATGAACAGCCCCGTCGGCACCATGGCGTTGTCCCTCGCGGTGACCGCCTTGACCTGTTGCCAGAGAGCCTCCTGGATCGTGCTGGATCGCCGAACCATCGTGTCCAACTCCACGGCAGAGGGCATGTGCCGGGTGATGTCCAAGCGCAGCTTCACGTAGTCGCCCAGCAGCTGCAGGGTCTGCCGATTGTGCGGCGCCGGCAGCAGGCGTGCCCGCAACGCCGTGGTGCCGATGGCGTTCGCCTCGATCAGCACGGCATCGCGCCTGGCTTCGAAACGCGACAGGGCCATGGCAAAGGTGAATCCGATCATCAGGGCCAGCAGGCCGAGGATTGCTCCTTCGAGGGTAGACACGCTGTCCGCGCCCTGCGCCGGCGAGCGTCTGCCCAGCCATCGGCCGGTTTCGCCTGCGAGCACGATTGCGATCACGCTGACCAGGAAAACGGCCAGGATGTCGTGGTCGCTCGGGTCGAGCATCATGAAGCCGAGGACTCCTGCTTGGAGGGTCGACGCCCAGCCAGTGTGCGGACGCGCGACGGAACTTACGACCGCCTCCGCAGCCCGTGTGCACGCCGTTCAGCCAGCTTGATATACCCTTCAAGCTGCGAGACCATTGACATAGCTCAATTCCCTGGCTGGTCATCTTTGACAGCATGGATCAGTGTAGTGGCGCAGTCCCTGAACGATGTGAGGACGAATTGAGCAACGTGACCAGGCTAGCGAGTCGCGA
>JAHCKB010000407.1 GCA_026125985.1 Bradyrhizobium sp. | reverse complement strand
GTCAAGCGCGGCATCAACCGCTTCGTCTTCTCCTCGACTGCGGCGGTCTACGGCAATCCGGACCAGGTGCCCGTGCCGGAGACTGCGCCGACGCGGCCGTTGTCGCCCTACGGCTTCTCCAAGCTGATGAGCGAGATCATGCTGCACGACGTCGCCACCGCCTACGGCATGAAGTACGCGGTGCTGCGCTACTTCAACGTAGCAGGCGCCGATCCGCAGGCGCGCATCGGGCTCGCCACCGCAGGCGCCACACATCTGCTGAAGATCGCGGTCGAGGCCGCCACCGGACAGCGCGCCAAGGTCGACGTCTACGGCACCGACTATCCGACGCCGGACGGCAGTTGCATTCGCGACTTCATTCACGTCAGCGATCTCGCCCAGGCCCATCGCGCCGCGCTTGCCTATCTGCGCGGCGGCGGCGATTCCGCGACGCTGAACTGCGGCTATGGCCGCGGCTATTCGGTGCTCGAGACCATCGAGGCGGTGCGTCGCATCTCGGGCCGCAATTTCGCGGTTCAGTATGCCCCGCGCCGGCCCGGCGACATCATGACCATGGTGGCCGATACCAGCCGCATTCGCGCGCTGCTCGACTGGACGCCGCAATTCGACGATCTCGACACCATCGTGACGCATGCGCTCGCCTGGGAAGAGAAGCTGCTGCGCGAGCGCGGCGAACTCGTCGAGCGGGCGCAATCGGCCTGAAATCGCGACGTTATTTGGCTTGAAAAGCCGCGCCCAAGCGGGCAAGACACCGCAAGCTGCGACGCGCCGCCAAGGCAGGCGTCAATGGAACGCGGATGGCCGAACTTCCCGGAAAGACGCCGAAGAAGATCACCGATGACCCCTACGGGGCATTGGTCCTGATTCGCCGCCTGGTGATGGAACAGGGCATCGTCTACTGGCGGCGCTATGTCGTCGCGTTTGCCCTGATGGCGGTGGCCGCCGGTGCGACGGCGATAGCGACCTATGTCCTCGGACAGGTGATCAACCAGGCCTATGTCGACAAGAACGTGCTGGGCATTGCGATGCTCTCCGGCGTCACCGTGCTGCTGCTGTTCGTCAAGGGCGTGGCGACCTATGGTTACATGGTCATCCTGTCGAAGATCTCCAACGCCGTCCTCGCCAACAACCAGCGGGCGTTGTTCGCCAAGCTGATGAACGAAAGCATCGGCTTCTTCTCCACGCGGCACTCGTCGGAATTCCTGGCGCGGCTGACGGCGGGCGCAAAATCCATCACCGACGTGCTCAGCATGCTGATCAACGCCATCGGCCGCGACCTGTTGATGCTGATCAGCCTGTTTGCGGTGATGATCTGGCAGGATCCGCTGCTGTCGATCCTGGGCCTCGTCGTGGTACCGCCGGCGATGCTGGTCATGCGCAAGCTGGTAAAGCGCATCAAGGGCCTCGCCCACAACCAGTTCACCGGCACCGCCGACATCCTGGAGACGATGCAGGAATCGCTGCAGGGCATCCGCACCGTCAAGGCGTTCACGCTGGAACAGGCGATGCGAGAGCGCATCGACGAGAACATCAGCGCCGTCGAGCGCAACGCCAACAAGATGGCGCGCGTCGCCAACCGCTCCAACCCGCTGATGGAGATGCTCGGCGGCTTCGCGGTTGCCGGCTGCCTGCTCTACGGCGGTTACAGCGTGGTTGCGCTGGGCGCCACGCCCGGCCAGTTCTTCTCCTTCATGTCGGCCTTCCTGCTGGCGACCGAGCCGGCCAAGCGGCTGGCGCGGCTCAACATCGACCTCAACAGCCAGCTGGTCGGCGCGCGCATGCTGCTGGAAGTCGTCGACAGCCCCGCCAGCGAGCAGACCGACGACGACAAGCCGGCCCTGAAGCTCACCGAAGCCCGCATCGAACTGCGCGACGTCACCTTCGCCTATCGCGAAGGCGAGACCGTGCTCGACCGAATGAGCTTCGTCGCCGAACCCGGCAAGGTCACCGCCCTGGTCGGCCCCTCCGGTGGCGGCAAGTCGACCGTGCTGGCGCTGGTGCTGCGCTTCTACGAGGTGAGCGAAGGCGTCATCCTGATCGACGGCCAGTCGGTCTCCTCGGTTTCGCGCAAATCGCTGCGGCAGCAGACCGCCTATGTCGGGCAGGACGTCTATCTGTTCCGCGACAGCATCCGTGAGAACATCGCCTTCGGCAAGATCGGCGCCACCGAGGATGAAATCATTGCAGCCGCGAAGGCCGCCTGCGCCCACGACTTCATCATGAGCTTTCCTCTCGGCTACGATACCCCGGTCGGCGAGCACGGCACGCAGCTGTCCGGCGGCCAGCGCCAGCGCATCGCAGTGGCGCGTGCGCTGATCCGCAACGCCCCGATCATCCTGCTCGACGAGGCGACCGCGGCGCTCGATTCCGAGTCCGAGAAGCAGGTGCAGGAGGCGATCGAGCATCTCTGCCGCAACCGCACCACCATCGTGATCGCCCACCGCCTGCACACCATCACCCACGCGGACGCCATCCTGGTGGTCGAGGGCGGCGAGATCGTCGAGCGCGGCCAGCACGACGAGTTGCTGCGTCGCAACGGCCGCTACGCCTCCTTCTTCCGCCTGCAGCACCGCGATCCCGGCGAACTCCGTCTGGCGCCGGTCGGCGCAACCGCGTAAAGACTACCCGCTTTTCCCTACCCCAACCCCGAGACCCCCATGAACGCCGCCTCGTACGTCATTCCCGCGCCGCCACAGGCTTCCCTGCCGGTGGTCGGCGAAACCAAGCTTTTTCCTGTCCGCCGCATCTGGTGCGTCGGCCGCAACTATCTCGAGCACATCCGCGAGATGGGCAATGACGAGCGCGCCCCGCCGTTCTTCTTCGCCAAGCATGCCGATATGCTGGTGCCCGATGGCGCCACCATCCCCTACCCGCCGCTGACCAAGGACCTTCACCATGAGGTCGAGCTGGTCGTGGCGATGAAGGGCGGCGGCCTCAACATACCCGCCGACAAGGCACTCGATCTCGTCTACGGCTATGCGGTCGGCATCGACCTCACCCGCCGCGACCTGCAGATCGCCTCGCGCAAGAAGGAACGGCCGTGGGAGATCGGCAAGTCGTTCGACGGTTCTGCACCGTGCTCGGCAATCCAGCCAGCCGCGAAGATCGGCCATCCCACCAAGGGCAAGATCTGGCTGACGGTGAACGGCAAGGAAACCCAGAAGGGCGACCTCACCGAGCTGATCTGGAACGTGCCCGAGATCATCTGGCAGCTGTCGCAGCAGGTGAAGCTCGCCGCCGGCGACATCATCATGACCGGCACGCCGGCCGGCGTCTCGCAGTTGCAGCCCGGCGACAAGATCGAGTGCGGCGTCGACGGCGTCGGCACGCTGAAGGTCAATATCGGCCAGCCGGAGTAGCGCGAGCCCGATTCATCGCTCTCGAAAAAGCAAAGGCCCCGAACCCGGTTCGGGGCCTTCGCGTTTCAATCTCGAGCCTTGAAGTCGTTACCGCAGCGCCGACATCACGATCCCGCCGATG
>JAHCKB010000406.1 GCA_026125985.1 Bradyrhizobium sp. | reverse complement strand
CTTCACACCGGGCACGGAATTCGCCGGCACCGTGGATGCGCTCGGCAGCGGCGTTGCGGGACTTGCGCCCGGCCAGCCTGTGATGGGCATGACCCGCTCCGGCGCACTTGCCGAATACATTGTCGTGCCGGCATCGACGCTGACGGCGGTTCCCGACGGCGTTACACCGGAGGCTGCGGCTGCCTTCCGTGCCAACTACCTCACCGCGCTCTATGCGCTGTCGGAACGCGGCTCGCTCAAACCGGGTGAGATCCTTCTGGTGCTTGGCGCGGCAGGTGGCGTGGGCATTGCCGCCGTTCAGGTCGGCAAGCTTCTCGGCGCCCGCGTCATCGCCGCAGCCTCGACGGAAGAGAAACGCAAATTCGCCGCCGATCACGGCGCAGATGCGACGATCGACTACACGCAGGTCAACTGGCGCGACATGCTGAAGGAGCTGACCGCCGACCACGGTGCGGACGTGATCTATGATCCCGTCGGCGGCGAGGTCTCGGTGCAGGCGTTCCGATCCATCGCCTGGAACGGACGTCACCTCGTTGTCGGCTTTGCCGCCGGGAAGATCCCGGCCCTGCCCTTCAACCTGCCGCTCCTGAAGGGCGGCGTGCTCACCGGCGTAGACATTGCCCAGATCGCCCGGCGCGAGCCGGAAGCGGAGAAGCGCGTCACCGCGCAACTCCTCGCATGGTTGCAGGAGAAGAAACTCGCGCCAGTCGTCGGTCAGGTCTTTCCGCTCGCGGAATTTCGCGACGCCTTCAAGACCATGCAGACGCGCGCCGCGCTCGGCAAAATGGTGGTGCGGATCGGTTAGCGGCGGCGAACGGGCGGCGGCGGTGGGATGTCGCGCCGCCAGACCGTGCCGTTGTCGAACTGGATCACCAGACCGTCGGGGGTATAGACCGCGCTCTGATTCAGCGCCTCAACCCAGATCCGCGTCCTCGGAAAAAACCAATCGGGCCACGCCCGCGACGGAATGCCCGCCTCGGTCACCACGTTCAGTTCCGGTCCGTTCTGCGTAATGTATGGCTGGTGTTCGCCCCGGCACATCGCAATGCAATTGTATCTGCCGGAAAGATCAGCCGATTGTGCAGAAGCACCGGTTGCGGCGAGCGCGGCCACGAGGCCGGCAGTCAGGGACGGCATCCTCATGAAGTTCACTCCACTACACGAACAAGACCACAGGCGATGCATGATACCATGCACGCCACCGATCGGTATCAACGGGGCGTGATTGCCACTCCCCCAGTCCAGTGTGCCACGAGTCCGCAACGGGCCGCTGATCTCAAGCCGCCGGCTCAAGCACCATCAGTCCCGATGCCGTGTTCGAAATCGGGATGTGGTAGTTGGCCTGCCGCTTGCTGACCTTCTCCGGCAGCGTGCCGCGCGCCACCATCCAGTTCAGCAGTTCCACGCCCTGCGTGCCCGTCAGTTCGACAAGCTCGACGGTCGAATATTTGGTCGCCCAGTCAGGCGCATCGATCATACTGTCCATGAACTTCAGGTCGAACTCCTTGTTGATGAAGCCGGCACGCTCCCCGTCGAGCTGATGCGACAGCCCGCCGGTTCCCAACACCACGACCTTCTCGTCCTTCGGCCATGATGCAATCGCGCGTCCGAGAGCCTGGCCGAGCTTGTAGCAACGCTTCGCGGAAGGCAGCGGCGCCTGCACCGTGTTCACCACGACGGGGACGGTGCGGACCGGCCATTTCTGGTCGGGCCAGCACAATGCCATCGGCAGGGTGAAGGCATGGTCGACCACCATCTCCTGGCAGGTGACGATGTCGAACTCCTCGGCGACCAGACTTTCGATGATGTGCCATGACAGCTCGGGATCGCCGCGGAACGGAGCCACCGTCGGGATGCCCCAGCCCTCGTCGGCATTGCGGTATTCGGGGGCCGCGCCGACCGCAAAGGTCGGCATCTTGTCGAGAAAGAAGTTGAGCCCGTGGTCGTTGTAAACGATGACCGCGACATCGGGCTTCACTTTGGCGAGCCATTCGCGCACCGGCGGGAAACCATCGAAAAAGGGTTTCCAGTAGGGATCGCTCTGCAAGCCCTTGGCGATGGCGCCGCCGATGGCAGGGACGTGCGAAGTCGTGATGGTGCCGACGATCTTTGCCATGATCTATCCCCTTGCCGCCAGAAGCTTGGCCTTGAACTCATCCTTGGTCATGCCGGTCTGCTGGGCGCCGATGTCCTGCATGTCGAGGCCGAAGATCCCGGCGAACTTGGCCAGATAGTAGGCATTGCCGCCGGCTTCGATCAGTTGCAGCACATTGCGGTTACGGATGGCTTCCCTCTGCTGCGCATTGAGCCCGTATTTCGCACAGTAAGCGTCCTCGTCCGCGACGAACGCCTTGCGATTGGCGGCATCGTTGAACGAGTAGCACATCTTGTTCAACGCGTAGCCTCTGCGGGCCTGCTCACCGTCAAAGATCGTCGTGCCCGGCACCGGTTGTCGCGGGTTCTGACTCGGCATGTTCTTGCTCCTCCTCCCTGTTGCTCGGTGATTTTTGGAGGCGATGGCTCGTCCGCGCTTTGCTCCAGATCAAATTGTCTGCGGCAGAAAGAGCGGGATTTGGCGGCATCGGCAAGGCACGCCACTACGGCCGCGGCGTGGAACGCCGACGCCAAGGAAACATCATCGTCACGCCCAGACTGAGCGGGCTTGACGCCGTCAAAGCACAGCTACCCGGCTGCGAGTTGCCGATCCAGATCGTGCAGCACCTGGTAGCAAGGCAGCACCTGCGCCACGCTGGCGTTGGGCTCGCGGCCTTCGCGGATCGCGGCGAAGAACTCGCGATCCTGCAGCTCGATTCCGTTCATCGAAACGTCCACCTTGGAGACGTCGATCTTTTCCTCCTTGCCGTTCACCAGATCGTCGTAACGCGCGATATAGGTGCCGGTGTCACCGATGTAGCGGAAGAAGGTGCCGAGCGGACCATCATTGTTGAATGACAGGCTGAGCGTGCAGATCGCGCCGCTCTCGGTCTTGAGCTGGATCGACATGTCCATGGCAATCCCGAGCGCCGGATGGATCGGCCCCTGCACCGCATTGGCCTTCACTATCGGCGAACGCGCCTGATAGGCAAAGAGATCGACGGTGTGCGCGGCATGGTGCCAGAGCAGATGATCGGTCCAGCTTCTGGGCTGACCCAGCGCGTTCATGTTGGTGCGACGAAAGAAGAAGGTCTGCACGTCCATCTGCTGGATATTGAATTCGCCGGCGAGGATCCTCTTGCGCACCCATTGATGGCTCGGATTGAAGCGACGGGTATGGCCGCACATCGCCACCAGTCCGGTCTTCTTCTGCAGTTCGACCACGGCCTGCGCGTCCGCAAGCGAATCCGCGAGCGGAATCTCGACCTGCACATGCTTGCCCGCCTTCATGCACGCCAGCGCCTGGCTCGCATGCATCTGGGTCGGCGTGCAGAGGATGACGGCGTCGACTTCTTTCAGCGCCAGACTATCGGCAAGATCGGTCGAGACATGCCCGATGCCGTATTTGGCGGCGACT
>JAHCKB010000405.1 GCA_026125985.1 Bradyrhizobium sp. | reverse complement strand
CGTGCCCTATGTCGCGCATTTCAGCGGCAGCGCCGCGGTCGAGGCCGTGGCGAAATCGAAGGGCGATCTGGCCCTGGTCTCGGCGGTCTCGAGCCGCACGCCGTGGTGGAACGAACTGGAAGCCGACGGCGCGCCGAAGATCATCGCGCGACTGCCCTTCCTCGAGCGCGCCGATCACCCGGCTGCGCTGCCGGTCTTCGTGATCTCGCGCGTGGCTGACGATGCCATGGTGACTGAAGTCGAGATGTGGAGCGTCCGCGTCTCCGGCTGGAATGCCGATACGGCGCGCGCGCTGGCGCCGCTCGCCGAAATCGTCGCCGTCCCCGACACCGCCTTCGACGGCGCGGCACTCCTGATCTCGGTTACGGACGGCGGTTTCGAGAACATCAAGCTTGCCCTGATCAAGGCGGGGGCTTCGGTGCGCTCCTCGGCCCTCGTCGGGAGCCACGCGACACGCTATACGGTGCCCCCGAGCCGGGCGGCGAGGTCCTGAAGGGCCGCCCCAGACTATCCGGAGATGAAAATGTCCCGCCCCGTGCCGAATCCCGGCATTCTCGATATTGCGCCCTACACGCCGGGCAAGAGCCCGGTGCCCGAGCCGGGCCGCAAGGTGTTCAAGCTGTCGGCGAACGAGACCCCCCTCGGGCCCTCGCCGAAGGCAATCGAGGCCTACAAGCAGGTGGCCGATCATCTGGAGGATTATCCGGAAGGCACGTCGCGAGTGCTGCGCGAGGCGATCGGCCGCGCCTTCGGGCTCGATCCCGACCGCATCATCTGCGGCGCCGGCTCGGACGAGATCCTCAATCTGCTGGCCCACACCTATTTGAGCCAGAGCGACGAGGCGATCTCCACGGCACACGGCTTTCTGGTCTATCCGATCGCGACCATGGCGAACGGAGCCAAGAACGTCGTCGTCCCGGAGACGGATTACACCGCCGATGTCGATGCGATCCTGGCGCGCGTGACGCCGCGTACCAAGCTGGTGTGGCTTGCCAACCCGAACAACCCGACCGGCACCTACCTGCCGTTCAACGAGGTCAAGCGTCTGCGCGCCGGCCTGCCCGGCCATGTGCTGCTGGTGCTGGATGCGGCCTATTCGGACTATGTCTCGCGCAACGACTATGAGCTCGGCATCGAGCTGGTCGCGACCACCGAGAACACGGTCATGACGCACACCTTCTCCAAGATCCACGGGCTTGCGGCGCTGCGGATCGGCTGGATGTTCGGCCCCGCGCACATCGTCGATGCGGTCAATCGCATCCGCGGCCCTTTCAACGTCTCGACCGCCGCCATGAACGCCGCAGTCGCGGCGATCGAGGACACCGCACACATCCAGATGTCGAAGGCGCACACCGAGAAGTGGCGCAACTGGCTTACCGAGGAGATCTCCAAGCTCGGCCTCAAGGTCACGCCCAGCGTCGCCAATTTCGTGCTGATCCACTTCCCGACCGACAAGGGCAGGACCTCGGCGGAGGCCGATGTCTATCTCACCAAGCGCGGCCTAGTGCTGCGCGCCCTCAACAATTACGGCCTGCCGCATGCCCTGCGCATGACCATCGGCACCGAGGAGGCCAACCGCCTCGTCGTGGAAGGCCTGCGCGATTTCATGGCGGGCAAGTGAGCACATCCGGTTCATTCACGCGTATCGCGCTGATCGGCTTCGGCCTGATCGGCGGCTCGATCGCACGCGCCGCCCGCCTGCAGGGGCTCGCCGGCGAGATCGTCACCACCGCACGCTCGGAGAAGACGCGTGCCCGCGTGAAGGAGCTCGACGTCGTCGACAGCGTGGTGGCGACCAATGCGGAAGCAGTGAAGGACGCCGATCTCGTCATCCTCTGCATTCCCGTCGGCGCCTGCGGTGCGGTGGCGGCCGAGATAGGCCCGCATCTGAAGCAAGGCGCGATCATCTCCGACGTCGGCTCGGTCAAGGGCGCCGTGGTGCGCGAGATGGCGCCGCATATTCCGGCCGGCGTCCACTTCGTGCCGGCGCATCCCGTGGCCGGCACCGAGCATTCGGGCCCGGATTCCGGCTTCGCCGAGCTCTTCATCAATCGCTGGTGCATCCTGACGCCGCCCGAGGGCACGTCGACTGAGGCGACCGAGAAGCTGCGCGCATTCTGGGCCGGACTCGGCGCCCGGGTCGAGATCATGACGCCCGACCACCACGACCTCGTGCTCGCCATCACCAGCCATCTGCCGCATCTGATCGCCTATACCATCGTCGGCACTGCCGACGAGCTGGCGCAGGTCACGGAGTCCGAGGTGATCAAGTTCTCCGCCGGCGGCTTCCGCGACTTCACCCGCATCGCGGCATCCGATCCCACGATGTGGCGCGACGTGTTCCTCACCAACAAGGAGGCCGTGCTGGAAATGCTCGGCACCTTCACCGAAGACCTCTCCAAGCTCACCCGCGCCATCCGCCGCGGCGACGGCGAGGCGCTGTTCGATCACTTCACCCGCACCCGCGCCATCCGCCGCGGCATTGTCGAGATCGGCCAGGACTCCGCTGCGCCGGACTTCGGCCGGCCGCACGCCGCGCTGAAGAAGCAGTAGTTTTTGGGCATGATCTGACCGGAAAACCGGCGCCCACTTTTCCGGATCATGATCAGAACAACGGCGGCACCTGCCCGACTTTCACCGGGCCGAACAAGACCGCGCCGCTGGCGAAGCGCAGCGGGAAGGAGCGCGCCTTCCTGCCTTCGAGGACCGCTTCGCTCCCGATAGAGTTGAGGGTGGCGGCAACGCCGACATTGGCGTTCTGCTTGACTATCTTGCCGAGGCCGGGAATGGCCTTGTCGAGCGCGCCGAACAGATTGTTGAGATCCTGCGTCTTCACCCCGGGCGCGACGCGGTCGAGGGTCGCCTGGGGAATGCCCTCCTCCAGAATCTTTTCAATGCCGAGCGCGGGCACGATGCGCTCCAGCCCGGTGACCGTCATCTGCAACTCGCCGTCGAGATTGCCGTTGGCGTTGAGCGACAGCGTGCCGGCGGAAACCGCAATCATCTCTCCCTGCTGGACGCGCGACTGCACGATCTCGACCTTGCCGCCGGCCGCCGCGATCTCGCGGAACCGTTGCGGCCAGGGTTTTGGCGCAAAATCCTTCAGCCCGGTCAGCTTCGCCCGAACATCCGCGTTGAACGGTTCAGCCAGCACGGGATGCACGCCCTGCACGCTGCCGTCGTTCATCTGCAACACCGTTTCGATCACGGGATGACTGGCCGCCGACCCCTCGGCAAGACGGCCGTGCAGTTCAACGTGCTTCGCACGCGCGACCGGAACCTGGATCGAATTCGAGTTGACGCGATCGATGGCAACAGCATCGAACAGGATGGAGCCGCGTTGGGGCACGGCAGGCAATCCCACGACGCTGGCGCGGCCCTGGCTCCAGTTCACCCGTAGCGGCGACTGCTCGGGGATCTCCAGGGTGGCGGGTGCCTTGAACTCCGCGATCACGAGTTTGGGATCGTAGATCTGCGCGACCACGAGGATCTCGCCGAGCTTTGCGGTGAACGG
>JAHCKB010000404.1 GCA_026125985.1 Bradyrhizobium sp. | reverse complement strand
GGGCGCGTGCGCTGCTTCCAGGCCTCGAAGGTCGTGCAAAACCAGGTATAGCCAAAGCCGTCCGGATTGGCGGCGCGATACTCTTCCCACAACAGCAGGCGGGTCACGCTGCGCCGGCGCAGTTCCTTCTCCACATAAACCCAATCGGGGGCTGGTCGCCGGTCGCTCTGCGAGGCTGCCGTGGGCGCCGGGAACAGCAACAGCTCCAGCCCCTCGTCGTCCATGCCCTCCGGCAGCGGCCAGCTCAGCCCTGCAAGGCGCGCGCGCCGCACATAACCATGCACGACGCCATTGCTCACCCCCAACATCCGCGCGATGACGCGCTCGGTCAGGCCCTGCTGCCTCAAACGTAGAACTTCTCGGATCCGGCGCATCGACAATCTCTCGGTAGGCATCAGGCTTCCTCATTCGTTGAATGAGAAATCCGTAGCTCGGTTGAGTTGTCGGCCGAAGCGTCCGGCACCGCCAAAAGGTGCTCACGATCGCCTGAAATCGCTGCTCACGATCCTCTGAAATCGTTGCTCACGATCCCGCGAAATCCCTGCTCACGATCGTCTGAAATCCGTGCTCACGATCCTCTGAAACACGCATCAAGCGACGCTGACGTTGCACAAAACGCGAGATCTTCTGGTCAAGCAGCGGACGATGACAGTCAATGCTTTGCGCAGTCATCTGGCGGAGTTCGGGATTATTGTCGCCAAGGGCATCGGGCATGTCAGCGATTTGCTCCAATTGGCTGAAACGGACGCGAGGCTTCCGAGTGTAGCCAATGCAGCGGTGAAGGCCTTGGCGCATCAAATCGACGCGATTGATCAATCGCTCGACGATCTTGAGAAGGAGATCGCCAACGCTCATTCACGAAGCGAGATTAGCCAGTTGCTCGTTGAAATTCCTGGCGTCGGCAAACTCACTGCTACGGTGATCTCCGCCAGCATGCCAGATCCGAATGTCTTCAGATCGGGACGCGATTTTGCCGCTTGGCTTGGCCTTACGCCAAGGCAAAACTCAAGCGGAGGCAAGCCATCGCTCGGGGCCATCACCAAGCAGGGGAATCAATACATAAGGAAACTGCTCGTGCTCGCGGGGACGTCGCTGCTAAATGTCGTGGGCAAACGTAAGGGCGTCTTGCGGGACTGGATCGTCGGGCTGTTGGCGAAAAAGCCCGCGCGCCTCGTGACGGTCGCAATTGCGAACAAGCTCGCTCGGATCATCTGGGCGATGATGAAGACCGGCGAAAGCTTCCGCACCGAGATGTTCATGAAAGCATGAACAATCCACTCGTCTCTGGATGGAGCATTCTAAAGGGAGATCTGTAGTCTCAAGTTTGGTGAGCACGGCGAGACATGATGAATGACACGGTCATTACCGAAGACCAGGAAAAACCCGACCAGTCGTCTGAGCGTAAAGCTCGCATCCTTGATGCGGTTCCCGGTCGTCGGATTTCATCAGGGCCAGCGGAGGCATAATCTCTGCATTAACAGGCCGGACATACGATCGAAGCCGACCAAGTCGTTCAAAATGTCAAAAAGTGCTTGCCATCAGAGGCCGTCCACATACGACGACTGGGGACCCGAACCGCTCACCGCCGACCAGCGCCGCGATCTGCTTGAGATCGTCGATGATCGCTACGACAAGGGATCCTTGTTGATCACAAGTCAGGTCCCCGTGCCGCAATGGCATGACGTCATTGCCGATCCCACCCTCGGCGATGCGATATTGGATCGCATCATTCACAATGCACACCGCATCGAGCTCAAAGGCGACAGCCTGCGCCGTCAGGCCGGCGAAAAGAAAAAACCATGATCGCCTCACGCCCGATCGCCCCGCCGGCCCACAGGCCCCTCCCATGGACCGCCGGGACGATCTCCAAACCAACCCGCCAGCCTTGACCAGGAGGCCATTTCCAGCACACATACACTCGTCAGTCGTGTTCGTCTCCGGACGTGATCGCGATCACTGGAATCCGTGATCACCATCACCTGGAACACCTGATCACCATCCCTGGAATGCGCAGGCATTGCTCGAAGGCCAGGCCGGCAAGGCTCTCCTCGCCGACAAAGCCTATGACAGCAATGCCTTTCGTGCCCTCATCGCCGACATGAATGCCGAGGCGGTGATCCCCTCAAACCGCAGCCGCAAGATCCTGATCCCGCACGATGCCGCGGCTTACAAGCATCGCAACCGCATCGAGCGCTGCTTCAACCACCTCAAGCACTTCCGCCGCTTCGCGACACGGTGCGCTGCTGCGTATCGTTAGACCTAAAATTGTACTCGCTCCAAGTGAGGAATTCTAGTATGTAACAACGTATCTCCAGCGTTGTTACTCGCCGATTGACGATGCCTCCCGTGATCAACCATCCTCCCTCTTTTCCGTTGCTGAACGTCTTGGTTGGCGACGATGAAGCCGGCCGGCTTTTCTGCAACGCTGCGGAAATAGAGGCGATGCTTCGGGTCGAGGCGGCGCTCGCTGGGGCTGAGGCCGACCTGGGCTTGATTGAGAACGAAGCGGCACAACGGATTGCTGACGTTTGCCGGGATTTGAGCGTCGACTGGGACAGCTTGGCAGCGGGTCTCGCGCGGGATGGCGTCGTAGTGCCGGACCTCGTACGACAGTTGCGCGCTGCCGTTGGTGAGAGGTACGCACAAGCGGTCCATCTTGGCGCGACCAGCCAGGACATCGTGGACACCGGCCTCGCATTGCGCCTAAAGGATCTCGCAGCACTCCTGCTCGACCGGCTCGACGCGGTAATCGGTGCGCTTGCCGAGCTAAGGCGGCGCGACGGTGCTGTTCCACTGATCGCCAGAACCCGAATGCAACGGGCTCGACCATTCACTGCGGGTGCTAAGCTTGCTACCTGGATCGCTCCGCTCGAGCATTACCATGCGGCTCTTCGCGACCTCATGCCCCGGCTGCTCGTTATTCAATTCGGTGGGCCGATCGGGACTCGCGAAGACTTGCGGGGACAAGGCGATGCCGTCGCCGACGCCATGGCCTCGCGGCTCATGCTAGGCTCCACCCCACCATGGCACGCGCAGCGTGATCGTATCGGGACATTCGCAAGCTGGCTATCGCTGGTATCTGGAACTCTAGGCAAGATCGGTCAAGACATTGTTCTCATGACGCAGAACGAGGTGGATGAAATTCGTCTCGGTTCATCGGGAGGCGGCTCTTCATCCATTCCGCATAAGTCGAACCCCGTTCAGGCCGAGATGCTAGTGACACTGGCGCGCTTCAATGCAGGCTTGCTCGGCCTTCTTCATCAAGCCCTCGTGCACGAGAACGAGAGATCTGGCTCGGCATGGACGCTTGAATGGCTTGTTCTTCCTCAGATGGCAATCTCGACCGCCGCCTCACTGCGAAAGGCTTGTGCTCTACTGGGAGGGTCTGTCCGTTTCGTCGCATCCTCACCCGACTTCCAACGACCGTCGGAACAAAGACTGAAGGACTGAACCTCGACTCGAATGTACAGGCTGCCGCGCCTAATTGATGTACCTTCAAATGCCGGTCTGGACAAAGGC
>JAHCKB010000403.1 GCA_026125985.1 Bradyrhizobium sp. | reverse complement strand
GAGATTGCGCATGTCACGAACGGGAAGCGTCCGAACCATTCTATCGCTTGCAGGGTCGTTGATGCTGGCAGCGGAAAGCGCCGCCTGGGCACAGCCCGTCCAGACGGTCCAGCAGTTCCTGTCGCAGCGCATTCCGGTCGGCGCGCCGCTCGAGCGGTACCTTCAATCCATACGCAGCGATTTCTTCATGATCGACGCCGATGGCGACCTCGAGATCACTCAGCGCGACGTCGACCTGCATACGGTCATGGAGGGGGTGCAGGCCCGGACGCACGCGATCCAGATGGCCATGCGATACGATCTGGACGGAGACGGTTTCGTCATCGAGGACGAAATCCGCCGGGCCATGAAGTACGAGATGCGCGCGCCAATCGGCCTTGCCGCGCGCAACGCCGGCAACAAGCCGCAGCTTTCCGATGCCATCGCCAGGCAGATCGACAACATGGTGCAAAACATCATGGCGCTCGACACCGACAAGGACGGCAAGGTCAGCGTTGCCGAAGCCGCCAAGCCGAGGGCGCAGGGTCGCGGAGCCGGTGGGCAGGCAGCCCGCGCTCGCCAGTTGCTTGCCCTGGAGAGCGCTTCCAAAGGTGTGGTGACCCTGACCGAATATCAGGCGGTTGCCGAGGCGCTGTTTCGCCAGATCGACACCGACAAGGATGGCGTGGTTTCGCAGCAAGAACTCACCGACCACCGTATGCGGGCCGCGCGCGTCGGATGCGAAATGCCTGCGGCCTCCGAAAAGGCCAAAGTCTTTGTGTTGGGCAGCTACCAGACTGAGGCGCTCTCCAGCGTCACGCTCGGCTCACAGGACGTCGTGGTGCATGCCGGTCGTGTTGTCATAGAGCCCGGCGACGATCCGCTCTATGTCGTGATTGCGACCTATTCGCCGACCATCTGGCAGTTCTCCGGTGCGGTGGAGCGGGTCGAGCGGCTGATGATGACGAGTTCCCTCACGGGACCCAACAGCGGCGACCGCAGCAAGGCGTCCATGGTGGGCGCGACCGGCATTCCGAAGGAGCGGATCAGTTTCTTCGCGAAGTCGAACTGCCTCGCTTATTTCCATGAGGCGCCGTCGAGCGGATCGCTGCAAACGGTGGCGGCGGTCCGCGCCGCTACCGGCAAGACGCCGGAAATAGTCGCCGCGAAGTATTCGGTCAGCAGTTTCAAGTTACCTTCTGGCGCAGTTGAGTCGAGCGAAAGAGGCGCGCGCGGCCTCGTCATCCAGAAGACTGTGGGCACGCTCAATATCGTCGGCAACGCCAGCAATGTGGTCATCCAGGCTGGGCCGAGCCGGGCCAGAGATGATTTGCTCCGCTTCTCGCCCGGCGGTGTGATTGAAATCGATCCAAAAGCCGTAGTCGGCAGTCACCCCCCAGCAAACTACGAAGTGCTGCCGCAGCAGGCCGGTCTCGTCCAGTTGCTTGCTTCAGGTGCAATGACCCAGAACAGCGCGGGTGAATACGTTGTGCGCCAAAAGATCAGATTTCCCGCAGGCTTGGCAGGCGGGCATTCGGTTACTTTCCTGATCATGAAAGGCGCGCCCTATCCGGAGGGCGATCCCGGCCATTCCTGCGTGATCATGGAGGAAACTGGCCAGAAGAAGGGAGGCTGCCGCTAGGCGGTCAGCCGACGAAGACCAGCCCGGCAATACCGCCGACGATCATTGCCGCGCCTGCGATGTGCAGCAGCACGGCCATGCGCGTTGCGGCCTGCAGGTCCGAGACCTGCGCCGCCCGTTGCGGTCCGCTCGCATGACCGTGGACAATGACTTCCTGATTGAAGTCACCTCGGGCATCCATGGTGCCGGCCAGGCCGACGCGGATCAGGAGAATGCCGAAGATAATGAGGCCGGCGGAGCCGAGCATGCCGATCAGCAGCATCGGAAACATGCCGATCAGGAAGACAGGCAGCAACGGCAACAACAGCAGCGTCTCGGATCGTTTGCGCATCGGCAAGCCCCGATTTGAGTACGCAACGGCATCGATTATGAGCCGGAAGCCATATCCTGATCAAATCGAAAGGACGTGAACGGGCGGGGGTCTCAGCCCGCCGCCATCTGGCTGCGGATCTCGGCGCGCAGCTCGTCGATCAGCCTGAGGCCGCCCTTGGTCTCGACATGCCAGAAGGTCCAGCCGTTGCAGGCTTCGGACCCTTGCGCCACCGCGCCCATGCGGTGGATCGAGCCGACCTTGTCGCCGAGCATGATGGCGCCGTCGGCGCGGACCAGCGCGTTGTGGCGCTTGCGGGCGTCGACGAGTTTCGACCCGGGCGAAATCAGGCCGCGCTCGATCAGTTCTGCGAACGCGACTCGCGGCGCTTCGCGCGCGGTCATGAAGGGGGCGAGCGTGGCTTCCGGCAGCGGCTCAACCGCGGCAATGCGTTGCTCCGCCGCCTCGGCATAGGCGGGATCGCGTTCGAAGCCGATGTAGCCGCGGCCGAGGCGTTTGGCGACGGCGCCCGTCGTGCCGGTGCCGTTGAACGGATCGATGACGAGATCGCCGGGCTTCGACGACGACAGCAGCACGCGGGCCAGCAGCCCTTCCGGCTTCTGGGTCGGATGCACTTTCTTGCCGTCCTTGCCCTTGAGGCGCTCTTCGCCGGTGCAGAGCGGGATCAGCCAGTCGGAGCGGGCCTGCACGTCCTCGTTGGCGGCCTTCAGGGCCTCGTAGTTGAATGTATAGCCCTTGGCCTTCTCGTCGCGCGCGGCCCAGATCATGGTTTCATGCGCATTGGTGAAGCGGCGGCCGCGGAAATTCGGCATCGGGTTGGACTTGCGCCAGATCACGTCGTTGAGGATCCAGAAGTCCAGATCCTGCAGCGCGGTGCCGACGCGGAAGATGTTGTGGTAGCTGCCGATCACCCAGAGGGTGGCGGCGGGCTTCATGACGCGGCGGCAGGCGGCGAGCCATTCGCGCGTGAATTCGTCATAGGCCCTGAAACTGGCGAACTGGTCCCAGTGGTCGGTGACGGCGTCGACATGGCTGTCGTCCGGCCGTTTCAGGTCGCCCTGGAGCTGGAGATTGTAGGGAGGGTCGGCGAACACGAGGTCGACCGACTCGGCCGGCAGGGCGTTCATCCCGGCGACGCAATCGCCGGGCACGACACGATGCGAGCTCTCAGAAACTCCACGGGGCGCCCGTGAGGGCGCCCCGCGACGCGACACTACCATGACTCAGGACTCTGACTCAGGCGACGCGGTCGGCGACGCGGGACCTACAACCGACAGGCCTGCACTATGATCGCCCAAGGTAAAAAATAGGTTCATGAAATGAATGACTTAGTCGGCAAAAACTGCCTAGTGCCATCGGAATGCGATAGTTTTTCCGTTGCCTTGAATCTGTGACAATTGAACTGGCGTTTAAGCTTCGGCAATGATTGAGGCGAACAGCACGGGACGGCATCAATGCGTTGGGATGATTTTCGCCGCAGCGACAATATCGAGGATGACCGCGACAGCGGTGGTGGCTTCGGCGGCGGGCCGGGCGGCGGGTTCCAGATTCCGATCGGCGGCGGACGCGGCGGACTCGGCATCG
>JAHCKB010000402.1 GCA_026125985.1 Bradyrhizobium sp. | reverse complement strand
GGCGTTCTTTTCTTTGCGATCCTGGAGACGGAGAAACAGATGCGCCTCGGCTTGCGGCGCGCCAACAGCCGCGCGAGCTAGAAGCACATGCAAACGAGGCGGGCGGACACGGATGCAGTCGTCACAGTTCTTGCGCTTGGCCCGGGCGCTGGTTGTCCGGCTGCCGGGTCTGAGGACCAAGCGTTGCGTCATTCAGGCCATTCAGCAAAAAATGGGCCGTGGTCGGAGCATTCGGATCTGCGATGCCGCGCTTGACCGGCAAGGCGGGCCGCTCCACAACGAACCACCCTGCATCCTCAGTCGACCAATTGCCGGAACAAACTTTCTGCGATCGCCGCTGGCGCTGGCGGCATGACGGGTTCTCATGGCTGATGTGCATGGCAAGGTGGCCGACGTTCAAACGACGGTTTCCTACGACAGCGGAAAGCTGGGTCGGAGGTTCCTGGAGTTAGGCGCGGTAGCGCTGGTCGCAGGCGGAATCCTCATCTACCTGCAGCCGAACGAATTCGGTGAGTGGGCGATGGTCGTGGTTGCGCTTGTGGTGGGCGCCGCCTCGACGCTCTATGGCTTCCTGCGCTGGAAGTCGCCTCAGCCCATGCTGGCGCTGTCGCCGGCAGGGCTGCGCCTGCATATCGATTTCGTGAAGACCGTGCTGATCCCCTGGCCCGCGATCCACGGCGTCGACACGATCGATATCAGCGGCCGTGTCGCCGGGAAAGCTGTGTTCCTGCCGGATGTGACCGTGGTGCTCGTGACGCGCGCCTTTTATGACCGGCACATCCATGTGAATTCATGGCTCTTGCGCGGGCCGGGCTGGGATACGAGCTTCATCCCCAAAGGCGACATGGTGCAGGTTGCCCTGCAGCACGAGGCGCTGCCGGCGACGGCGGCGGAATTGCGCGTGGCCGTCGAGGCGCGCTGGCGTGCGTTCTCGAACACAAGGCCTCCAGTCGGGAGCGTGGGCGCCTGAGATGGGTGCGGTGTCCTGGATTACCGGTTAATCCGTTCGCAGCGCATCCAGTGTATGGGCCGCAAACACGCCAACACTAACCAGTGCCAGGAACGCTGCTACGATATCCATGACGCCACCTCTTATGGTTGGGCATCACGATAGGGTCTGGAGTGTTTCCGGAGTCTTTCGTCCGACCCGCAAAAGCGTTTCATTGGAACCGTCCGGCTTTTCCTGGACGGTGGCGCGCTCGGAGAGATTCGAACTCCCGACCCTCGGAATCGAAATCCGATGCTCTATCCAGCTGAGCTACGAGCGCCTGTCCGGTCGCTTATCAGAACCGGTGAAAGCCTGCCAGCCGCTCAGAAGCAGGGGTGGCGGCGGCCGTCCTGGCCCAGATAGGCGGCGGCGCTCTGCCGGCATTTTACGGTCGCCGGGCCGTCATAATAGGCGAAGGTGCCCGGCATGGGGCCTGGGCCGTAATTGTGCAGATAACTGATCGGGTAGGGCAGCGGATTGGCGCGGAGATAACGCTGGTGGTGGCCGGGTTCGGCCAGGCTGGGGGCTGTGGCTGCGGCCGTCAGCAGTCCGGCAGCGGCAAAAAGCTTCAGTTTCCTCATCACGATTCTCCGCTATGTCCCGACAAAATCGGGCGTTTTGCGCCGATCGGGGGTGCATCTTACGCAAATTACGCATGAAAGTGCGGAAAAATGGCCACAGGGCCGATTTTTCCTCTGGTTTGGGATACTTAACGAATTCCCAACACAGTCCCGCCAGAGTCTTGGGGCTTGGTCTTACTCTGAACTGGCAATTTTGGTTTCAGAAGACTGTTCCGGTAGCTGTTTTTGCCCATGCGCACCACGCTTCTTGCCCTGATTGCTCTCTTCGTCCTTGCCGCGGGCCCGGCGCGTGCCGACCTTCACATCAGGCGCGACCACGGCGGCTATGTCGAGGAGTACAAGGCCAAGTACAAGCGCATCCGCGAGCGCGGCGAGCGCGTGATCATCGACGGCATCTGCAATTCAGCCTGCACGCTGGTGTTCGGCATCGTGCCGATGAACAAGATCTGCGTAACGCCGAAGGCGAGCCTCGGCTTTCACCAGGCCTATTACGACAAGGCCTTCACCTTCGGCATCAAGGTCACCAGCGCCGAAGGCACTTCGGACCTGATGTCCTACTATCCCGATACGGTGAAGGACTGGATCCGCCGCAATGGCGGCCTCACCACCGATATGAAGAAGATCAAGAACGGCCGCGAACTCTGGAGGATCGTCGATCCCTGTCCGGAAGAGTGGTGATCCGCGCCTTGAGCCCGCGTTAGCCCTCATCGCCCGCGTAAGCGGGCGTTGTCGTCTTAGAACGTCACTACGCCCCGGATCGACTCGCCGCGCTTCATCAGCTCGAATGCGTCGTTGATCTTCGCCAGCGGCATCACATGCGTGATCATCGGATCGATCTGGATCTTGCCCTGCATGTACCAGTCGACGATTTTCGGCACGTCGGTACGGCCGCGCGCGCCGCCGAAGGCGGTGCCTTTCCAGATGCGCCCTGTGACGAGCTGGAACGGCCGCGTGGCGATCTCGGCGCCGGCGGGCGCAACGCCGATGATGATCGACTGGCCCCAGCCGCGGTGGCAGGCTTCCAGCGCCTGCCGCATCACGGTGACGTTGCCGGTGCAGTCGAAGGTGTAGTCCGCGCCGCCGATCTGGTCAGCGCCGGCCTTGGTCATGTCGACGAGATGAGGGACCAGATCCTTGCCGGCTTCCTTGGCGTTGACGAAGTGGGTCATGCCGAAACGTTCGCCCCAGGCCTTGCGGTCGGGGTTGATGTCGACGCCGATGATCATGTCAGCGCCGGCAAGCCGCAGGCCCTGAATGACGTTGAGGCCGATGCCGCCCAGTCCGAATACGATCGCCTTGGCGCCTTGCTCGACCTTGGCGGTGTTGATGACGGCGCCGATGCCTGTCGTGACGCCGCAGCCGATGTAGCAGACCTTGTCGAAGGGGGCGTCCTCCCGGATCTTTGCGACCGCGATTTCCGGCAGCACGGTGAAGTTCGCAAACGTCGAGGTGCCCATGTAGTGATGAATCGGCTTGCCGCTGATTGAAAAGCGCGAGGTGCCGTCGGGCATCAGGCCCTGACCTTGCGTCGAACGGATCGCGGTGCAGAGATTGGTCTTGCGCGACAGGCAGGACGGGCACTGGCGGCATTCCGGCGTGTAAAGCGGAATGACGTGATCGCCTTTCTTTACGGAGGTGACACCCTTGCCGATGTCGACGACGATGCCAGCGCCTTCATGGCCGAGGATGGCCGGGAACAGGCCTTCGGGATCGGCGCCGGAGAGGGTGAATTCGTCGGTGTGGCAGACGCCGGTCGCCTTGATCTCGACCATAACCTCGCCTTCGCGCGGCCCCTCGAGCTGGACCGTGGTGATCTCCAGCGGTTTACCTGCAGCGGTGGCGACGGCGGCGCGTACGTCCATGGCGATTCCTCTTGTCTCGTGTCATGTGGTGGCGGGCGGGCGGCCCTTCCGCGGTGGGTGTTGCCGCATAGCACAGGATTGGGCAGTAGTGCGCGGCAAATGACCCAGAACTTTGACAAATT
>JAHCKB010000401.1 GCA_026125985.1 Bradyrhizobium sp. | reverse complement strand
GTGAGTAGCCATCGCGCTCTCAAGTTCCATCTTGCGCAACTCCACCTGGCTGAGCTGAGTGGCCGAGACGTCGGCTTTTGACGCGAGGCCCATCTGCGTCAGGATCGACATCATGGAATCGCGCCGATGTGCCACCGAAACGTCTTCGTGCGCGGCGAAGTCGAGCGCGACCATGAGATTTTCTGCGACCGTCATGCTACGGAATGGTCGCGGTATCTGGAAGCTGCGCGCGATGCCGCGGCGCGTGCGCATATGCGGCTGCAGCGCCGTGATGTCGTCGTCTCGGAAGAGCACGGTCCCGGGCTCGGTCCGGAATGCACCGGAAATGCAGTTGATCAACGTGGTCTTTCCGGACCCGTTCGGACCGATGAGGCCGAATCGCTCGCCCGGTTGGATGTCGACGCTGACATTGTCGAGCGCAACGAAGCCGCCGAAACGTTTCGTGAGCGAAACGATCCGCAGCAGGGGAGACTGCGTTTCGGCCGGCGTCATGCCTCGTCCTCCTTGCCGCCACGGCGCAGCTTGCGGATCAAGCCGATGATGCCTTCCGGTGCGCCCACCACGAACAGCACCAGCATTAGGCCCAACACCAGCACGTTGACCTCCGACGAGATGGTGACTGTCAGGAGTTGCTGCGTGGTACCCAGCAAGATCGCGCCGATAATCGGGCCCGACCAGTGCGCGGTCCCGCCGATCAGCGACATCGCCAGTGCCGATACGGAGTAGTTCAGATTGAACGCCGAAGCCGGATCCGCATATTGCAGATACATCGCAGCAGGCGCGCCGACGGCACACAGCAATGCCCCTGAGATGATGCATGCAAGCAGCTTCAGCCGCAGCGTCGGCACGCCCGTGCACTCGGCGGCGAGTTCATCGTCCTTGAGGGCCTGCAGGCCGCGGCCGATCCAGGAGTTCTGGATATAGCGCGAGATCGTAACCGCCAGCACTACAAGCAGCGCCTGAACGAAGAAGAGCATCTGCACGTAGTTGTCGAATGGCGGCGTTACCGGCGGCCGCTGGATCTGGATGCCAGCTGCGCCGCCTACATAGCGCCAATTGATGATTGCCGTCTCGATGATGATGGTCAGCGCAATGGTGGCAATTGAGAAGAAGATGCCCTGCATGCGAAGCGTCAGGAGACCAAGCGCAAGCCCCATCAACGCCCCGATGGCGGCCGCAGTCAGTATCTGCAGCGGAAGCGGCGCGCCGAACGCATTAACCAGGAATACGGAACTATAAACGCCGACGCCGAAAAACGCGCTGGTTCCGAAATTCACATAGCCCGCATAGCCGCCGAGAATGCTCCATGACACCGCAAGCGCGATGAACTGCAGGATCACGTAACCAGCAAAGAACGGATACTGGTTCGTGACGATCTTCGTCATCAGGAAGGCCGCGGCGAGAAAGACCGCAGCGCCAACCCAGAAGGCGATCCCATTGCGCTTCATGGTCTCACCTTCCGAACAATCCCTGCGGCCGCACGGCGAGTACGCCGAGCAACATCGCAAAGGAAATCGCCGGCGCCCAGGAGGCGCCGAACATGGTAAGCACAATCGACTCGGCGACACCAAGGATAATGGCAGCAACCAGCGTGCCGCTCATGCTGCCTAATCCCGCCATCACCACGACGCAGAATGTTCGCCCGATATAGGCCCGATCGAGCGTCGGTTCGACGGGCGCGACGATGATCAGCAACGCCCCCGAGATCCCCAGCACGGCAGTCGCGATGCCGAACGCCCACTGCTTGATCCTGATCGGGTTCGTGCCCATCAGCCGCAGCGCTTCCTGATCCTGCGCGACGGCGCGGATCGCGCGCCCCATGAAAGTCCGCGACAGATAGAGCGTCAGAACGACGGTCAGCGCCGCGGCAACCGCGAACGCGACGATGAGCCGGTAAGGAATCCTGAAGTCGCCGAGCCGCAAGGATTTTCCGACATAATCCGCAATGACCGAGCGCTGATCCACGCCGAATTGCATGATGATCAGAACTTCGATGATAAAGGCGACCCCGAAGAAGAACGCAATTCCGCGCACGCCGGCGTCGCTGCCGCGCTTCTCGAAGGTCTCGTAGTAGACGCGGTAGGCGACAAGGCCAAAGACAAAGAAGAGCGGAGTGATCAAGAGCCCCGCCAATAGCGGATCGATCGCATATTGCTCATTCAGCAAATACACGAAGTACGACGCCAGCACGAGGAAGGCTGGATGCGCCACATGGGGAACGTCAAGCAGGCCGAACGACACGGACAGGCCGAGGCTGACCGCGCCGTAGAAGCAGCCAAGCAGCACGCCTATCACCACCGCGTCGAGCAGCAGTTCCATTGAAAACAAATCAAAGCCCCCCTGACCCGCTTGCGCTGCTTCCCCGAAAGGCAGGCGCCGGTCATTTCGCTTTCTGCCCGGGATCACGTGCGATCCCGGGCAGTCGCGCATCGTTTCTATTTCCGAGCTGCCTCAAACGGAACGATGATCTCGCCCGACTTGAGTTTCTCCGGGAACAGGATCACCTGTTTGCCCGAGGTGCGGAACTGCTCGATGTTCTTGTCCACGACGCCGCGGAACTGCGCTTGCAGCACCGCAGTTTCCTTGCGTTCGCCGTCCGCCGAGAATGCGATCGGACCGACGATAGTCTGGTGCGTGTTCTCACGCAGGTATTTGGCAAGGGTCTTCTGGTCGAGCGACTTCGTCGCGTTGATGGCCTGCTCGACAAGCTGGCCGCTGGTATAGCCGAACGGTGCGAGATAGTAGCCGAGCGGATCGACCTTCGCTTCGACGGCCCGCTTCGAATACTTCTCGAAGAAATCCTTGGTCCCGTCGAAATACATGCTCTTTTCCGGGAGCCACGAGTTGTAGTTGACGACGCCGTTCAGCAGCGAACCGAGATTCTCCATCACGGTCCCGAACTGCAGGCCGACCATTCCGCCTCCGAAGACCTTGACGTTGTCACCGACACCGATCTCGTTCACCGCACGCAGGATACCGGCCGAGTCCGGCGGATAAGACGCGACATAGACGATATCGGGCTTGGCGGCCTTCAGCGCCCGGATGATGCTGGAGAACTCGACGGTATTGGGCGGATAGGCCTGGTCGAAGACGACCTTCATGTCGCGCTTCCCCGCAACCTCGCGCGCGGTCTTTGCCAGATTCTGGGCGAACTCCTGGTCGGCTGCCAGCAGCGCGATGGACTTGCCGCCGGCTTTCTGGCCGATATCGAGGAACGACGAAGCCCAGCTGTCCGGCGGTCCCCACGGCGCATTGTTGAACCACATGTCGTGGCCGATCTTGCTGTTGACCTGGAACGAGAAGTTGCCGATCAGCAGCCGACCGCGTTGTTTGACCATCGGCATGATCGGCGCCGTCGGCACGGTCGCATAGGGCGCGAACAGAAGATCGACCTTGTCGACGTCGATCAATTTTGAATAGATCGCTGGCGTCTCCGAGGCGCTCGACTTGTCGTCATAAACGACAAGCTCGACCTTCCGGCCGAGCAGGCCGCCCTTGGCATTGACGTCGTCGCGCCAGATCTCGATCCCGAGCAGTGATGCCTTGCCGCCCCC
>JAHCKB010000400.1 GCA_026125985.1 Bradyrhizobium sp. | reverse complement strand
CTGTCGGAAGGGATCGGCTCGCAGGTGCAGAAGCCGCTCGCGGTGGTCGTCGTCACCGGCATGATGCTGGCGCCGGTGGTGATCCTGGTGACGCTGCCGGTTCTGATCTCCTATTTCTCGCGGCGCAGGTCTCCATAGTGGGCGTAAGCCCACGATTCCTGCCCACTCGGTTTGTGGTTGACGTCCCCTGCCTGGCTTTTCCAGATTGCGCGCGGAAAAACCCGCGGGAGAGAGAAGCCCATGCGGATCGAGGAACGCCAGACGATCCCCACTGCCGAGCAGATCCTCGGCGAAATTCGTGAATTTTGCCGCGCCACCCATACGGCCGAATCCACCTTCGGCCGACTGGTGGTCAATGACGGCAAGCTGGTGTCCCGCTTGCGCGACGGGGCGAAGATCACCACCGGCACGCTGGACAAGGTGCGCGCCTATCTCAGTTCGCACTGGCCGGACGCGCCCGCGACGAACGGCTCGGCGCCGGTACAGCGGCCGGCCAACGGCGCTGCGCCGGCGACGGCGGCAGCGCCCCCCGGTTTCCGTTTCTTCGACAACCGGCAGAAATATTTGCTGTTCGTCTCGACCTGCAGCGAGAAGACTGAGATCGCCAACCGCGTCTCGCTCGAATTGACCGGCCTGCAGCCGGCGCCGCCGGCCTTGCGCATCTTCGATGCCGGCGTCGGCGACGGCACGGTGCTGTCGCGGGTGATGCGTGCCGTGCATGCGCGCTTTCCGACCATGCCGCTTTATGTCGTGGCCAAGGAAATCTCCTACGAAGATGTCCGGCTGATGCTGGAGAAGATGGCGGATCGCCTGTTCGAGCATCCGGCTACGGTGCTGGTTGTGACGAACCTCTATTATGGCGAAGCGCCCTGGCTGACGCCGCGTTCCGCCACCGCCGCCCAGGGCCTGATCTGGAAGGATGTCGCGCTCTCCGGGAACACCGCCCACGGTTTTGCCGAGCAGATCGGGGAGCTCGAAGGATTCCTTGCCGAGAACTGGCGGGCTGGGATCAGCCCCACTTCGGGCAATCCGGTCTACACGCGGCCGGTGGTGCTGACGATCCGGCGCGAGGACCATTCCTTCCTGCTCGACCCAATCATGCCGCGGCCGGGCCGGGTGATGGCGGACTACGACCTTGTCATCGCCTCGCAGCCCTATCGCGCGCGCGTCAGCGTCGAGTTCAAGGCCTCGAAGGTCATCACGCCGCTGGTGAAGTCGCTGCGGCCGGGCGGGCGGCTGATCGGCATCCATTCCCACGGCAAGGATCCCGGCATCGAGATCATCGAGCAGATCTGGCCCGACGACGATCCCTTCAAGACCGACCGCTACGCCATCCTGCGTCAGGTGAAGCATGAACTGGGCAGCATGGCGCGGCACTACAATTTCAATGCTTCCTCCGACGCGCGCGCGATCTTCCGCTACCACATGCATACGCTGCCGGATGAGGTGAGCGGGCCGATCGGCACCTCGACGCTGTTTGCGGCCTGGAATGCGGCGATCTATGTGGCGCAGATCGAGGATAACCGCCTTTCGGAAGTCGTGCGTGACGGCCGTTATCTCGAAGCCACCGACCGCGTCGTACGCAAGCATGGCGGATTGTGGTTCAACGACGAAACCTATGTGATCTCCCGGCGCCGTGCGCCGGGCTGAGCGGAGAGGTTGCCCATGGGTGCTCGTCTCGCCGAACTGCTGGATTCCGCCTCGGTCGAGATTTCTTCGAGCGGGCACCATTTGAAGGAGCTGGCGGATCATTTTGCCGCCGGCACCAATGTCTCGATTACGTTCCTGCCGGGCGACAACTTCCGCCACAACGTCGAGACTGCGGCGGCGCTGCGCCGCGCCGGCTTCAATCCGGTGCCCCACGTCGCCGCGCGCGAAATTCCTTCGCGGGAGGCGCTCAACGATTTTCTGGTGCAGGCCCGGCGCGAAGCCGATGTCAGGCGTCTTGTGCTGATCGCGGGAGACGTCGCCGCGGCGAAAGGGCCGTTCCGCTCCAGCCATGATGTCGCCATCACCGGCCTGATCGAGGCGAACGGAATCAATTCGGTGAGTGTGGCCGGCTATCCCGAGGGCCATCCCTGGCTCGACGGCGAGCCGGCCTTTGACGCGCTGGCGGCCTGGCGCGACTGGGGAGCGCGCAGCGGCGTTCGCGTCGAGATCGTGACGCAGTTCTGCTTCGAGAGCGCGCCGATCCTCGTGTGGCTTGCCGAACTCGGTGCTCGCGGTATCGATCTGCCCGTCACGGTCGGGCTGGCCGGACCTGCCACGCTTGCGACGCTGACGAAGTTCGGCCTGCGCTGCGGTATCGGCGGTTCGATGCGCGCGCTGCGCGGGCAGATCGGCCGCTTCGGACGGCTGCTGACGGACAACGGTCCTGACGATGTCGTGCGCGGCCTTCTGGCGGCGCCGCCGGCTGAGACTGTGGCGATAGCGGGCTTCCATCTGTTTCCGTTTGGCGGACTGCGCAAGGCCGGTCTGTGGTTGCGCGATTTCGGCCAAGAGTTGCCGCACGCTCAGAACCTGTAGAGCGCCGCATCGGTCGGCGCGCAGTCGAACCTGAAGCGCTCCGGTTTGACTAATGATGTGGGTGCCCGGATGATCCGGCATCCACCGGAATCGATTCATGAAGAAATTCTCCTCGAAGTTCAAAGCGACCGTCTCGGCTGTCGCCGTTCTTGCCGTGCTGTTCGGCGTTTACGGCTTCCGCAAGCTGCAGGCGCTGGCCGCCGACCCCGACGGCGACAAGAACTGCCGTACCGCCAACGGCGAGGACCAGGGCAAGGTCGATATCGAGAAGGTGAGGGCGATCGCACCGCTGCAGGGCGTGAAGTGGTCGCAGCTCGGCGGCGCCATCAACGATGCTAGCTGTCTCAACAAGACCGAGATCTACGGCATCGTCGAGGTGCGCAGCGTCGAGGATATTACGAAGACGCTCGCCTTTGCCCGCGACAACAGGCTGTCGGTGACGATGGCCGGCGTCCGCCACAGCATGGGCGGGCAGGCGTTCCGCAAGGGCGGTGTCGTGCTCGACATGCGAACCTTCAACCGGATTGTCCTGAACGAGCGCGCGCGCACCGTGACCGTGCAGCCGGGCGCGACCTGGCACGACATCCAGAACGCACTGCATCCGCGCTTTGCCGTGCGCGCCATGCAGTCGTCGGACATCTTCACGGTCGGCGGCTCGATCTCGGTCAACGCCCACGGCATGGATCACCAGGCCGGCGCGCTGGCGCGGTCGATCAAGTCGATGAAGGTGATGCTGGCGGACGGCTCGGTGAAGACCGTATCGCCCGGCGAGAACCGGGAGCTGTTCGATCTCGTGGTCGGCGGCTACGGCCTGTTCGGCGTCATCGTCGAGGCCGAGCTCGATATCGCCGACAACCTCGTCTACCGGACCGGCCGGCGCGTGCTCGACTACAAGGAATTTCCCGCGCTGTTCGCCGGCGAAATCGAGAACGACAGCAATATCGGCCTGATGTACGGCCACCTCTCGACGGCGCCGAGCAGCTTTCTGAAGGAGATGCTGCTCTATACCTACACCAGGGCCGATGGCAGC
>JAHCKB010000040.1 GCA_026125985.1 Bradyrhizobium sp. | reverse complement strand
GGAAGTCGAGAAGGTCGTGCGTCATCTCAAGACGCAAGGTGCGCCGGAGTATCTCGAAGCGGTCACCGCGGAAGAGCCGACCGACGAGGACGGCGCGGTGTTCGACGCCACCGGCATGGGCGGCGACGGTGGCGGCGATCTGTTCCAGCAGGCGGTTGCAATCGTCAAGCGCGACCAGAAGGCCTCGACCTCCTACATCCAGCGACGGCTGCAGATCGGCTACAACCGTGCCGCTTCGCTGATGGAGCGCATGGAACTTGAGGGCATCGTGGGACCTGCGAATCACGCCGGAAAGCGCGAAATCCTCGTGGGCGAGGAAGAGGGCGGCGGCTACTGAGAAAAGTCCGGTTTTCCGGCAAATTTTTCACGGAAAAACGATGCCTCAACGAGCCCAAATCGCGGTAGAAGAGGCGGCAACTCGGCGGGGTGATGCGTTGAACGGAAGTCCTGAAGTTCGCATGAAGAAACAGCCCAACACCACGCGCGCGCTGGCGCTCATCATTGCCGCCTCGCTTGCAGGTTCCGTCACGGCAGCCCCCGCACAGACCGTTCCGGTGCCGAAGCCCGCACCAAAAGCGCGCGATCGCGACAACGCACAGAACCAGATGATCGCAACGGAGAAGGCGCCGCTGACCACCGGCGCCACCCAGCAGCCGCCTCCGACACCGATCATTCCGGATCCGCGCCGCAACGTGCCTGCCAACGTCTTTGCGACCTTTGACGCCAATCAGAAGGCACAGGCCGCAAAGGTCTCCACCTATCTATCGTCGGTGCAGCAGCTCAGCGGCAATTTCGTGCAGGTCGGACCCGATGGCACCAAGACCCAGGGCGACTTCTACATCATGAAGCCCGGCAAGGTGCGCTTCGAGTACGATCCGCCAACGCCGATCGCGATCATCGCCGACGGATCTTCGCTTGCCGTGCGCGACCGAAACCTTGCCACCCAGGACATCTACCCGCTGTCGCAGACGCCGCTGCGCTTCCTGCTCTCCGACCGCATCGACCTGCTGAAGGACACCAACGTCGTCAGCGTCACAGCGGACGATGTCTTCATCAGCGTCACCATCGAGGAGAAGCAGGCGCTGATCGGCACCAGCCGTCTGATGCTGATGATCGGCGCCAAGGACGGCCAGCTCAAGCAGTGGACCGTCACCGACCCGCAGGGCTACGACACCACGGTGGCCGTCTACAATCTCGATGCGAACAGGAAGGTCGATCCCGGCCTGTTCAAGATCGATTTCACCAATTACTCGGTCCCGCCGGGCTAGGTCTTCCGGCGACAGCGACCGACACCTCCTGACCTCCCCGTTTGGCATCGCCAAAAAGACGTGGATGGCTGCGGCAAATCCGGCGATGACAGGGCTGGATTCCTGCTACATCGCATCCCATGCGTTTTTCCCTGACAACCTGGAACATCAATTCGGTGCGGCTGCGCATCGACCTCGTCGCAAAGTTTCTCAAGGCGGTGCGACCGGACGTACTCTGCCTGCAGGAGACGAAATGCATCGACGACGCCTTTCCGCTGAAACGCTTTCGCCGGCTCGGCTATGAGCATGTCGCGCTGAACGGACAGAAAGGCTATCACGGAGTCGCCATCGTCTCGAAACTGCCGTTCGATAGCAGCGACGCGAGGGCCTTCTGCGACAAGGGCGACTCACGCCATATTTCGGTGTCGTTCGGCGAAAAGGCGCAGCTCTCGAAACCGCTGGTGCTGCATAATTTCTACGTGCCGGCGGGCGGCGACATTCCCGATCCCAAGCTCAATCCGAAGTTCGATCACAAGCTGCAGTTCCTCGACGAGATGAAGAGTTGCGAGCCCCTGCATCCCCGCGGCGACGATCGTCATATCCTGGTCGGTGATCTCAACGTCGCGCCGCACGAGCACGACGTCTGGTCGCACAAGCAGCTTCTGAAGGTCGTCTCGCATACGCCGATCGAATGCGAGAAACTGCTCGCAGCCCAATCACATGGGGAATGGATCGACATCGCACGGGAAAGATTTCCGATGTCGGAAAAGGTCTACACCTGGTGGAGCTACCGGGCCGCCGATTGGACTGTCGGCGACCGCGGCCGCAGGCTCGACCACATCTGGGTGTCGCGCGCGCTGAAGGACAAGGTTGCCGACTTCCGCATCCTGCGCGATGCCCGCGGCTGGGAGCGTCCGTCGGACCACGTCCCGGTCACGGCGGTGCTGGAGTTGTAGCGCCGCTCCAGATTCCTGGTTTAACGCGTTTTCTTCACGCGAACCGGTTTCCACTTCGCCTGAAAATGCTCTAGGTGCTCAATTTCCCGCCCGCCATCAGAATATCGCTGGCGATCTGGCTGGTGCGGGTGACGAACTCGTCGCGCAGGCGACGCGCGGCAGCCGGATCGCTTTCCAGCACCCGCTGAAACAGGCTGCGCGGAATCCTGATCACAGAGGAATTGTCGAGCGCGACCGCCGTCGATGGCCGTTTCATCGCCACGACCAGCGCGAGTTCGCCGATCAGGGCGCCGGGCCCCGCCACGATTTCCGCGGAAACGCCGTCTTCGATGCGAAACGCGCCGCGCTGCACGACGAAGCCGGCGTCTGCCTCCTCACCCGCACTGAACAACACGTCGCCATGGCCGACAATGCGCTGCTCGGAACCGATCGCGAGCATGCGCAGGCTCGCCGAACCCAGAAGCCGCAGGGTCGGCACGCGCTCCAGAAGGGCTACATCATCCTCGATCGACATTCAGGGCCGGTCATCGTGACGCGCGACCCCGGGCAGGACCACGCTCAAAGAAACGCCTCCGATACGATTCGTCTCGGAGCGAATCGTATCACGGCACCAGCTTGTAGCCACCCGCTTCCGTCACCAGGATCTCGGGGTTAGCCGCATCTTTTTCGATCTTCTGCCGCAGGCGGTAGATGTGGGTTTCCAGCGTGTGGGTGGTCACGCCGGAATTGTAACCCCAGACTTCCTGCAGCAGCGTCTCGCGCGATACCGGCTGCTGGCCGGCACGATAGAGAAAGCGCAGGATCGCGGTTTCCTTCTCGGTCAGGCGCACCTTCCGCGCGTTCGCCGCCGTCAGCATCTTCGAGCCCGGCCGGAAGCTGTACGGGCCGACCGAGAACACCGCATCTTCGCTCGCCTCGTGCTGGCGGAGCTGGGCGCGGATACGCGCCAGCAGCACGGCAAAGCGGAACGGCTTGGCGACATAGTCGTTGGCGCCGGATTCAAGGCCCAGGATGGTATCCGAATCGGTATCATGCCCGGTCAGCATGATGATCGGCGCCTTGAAGCCGCCTTTGCGCAAGCTGCGCACCACTTCACGTCCATCGGTATCCGGTAACCCGACATCCATCAGCACCAGATCGGGCGAATCGTTCTTGGCGGCGGTCGCCCCTTTGGCGCCGGTATCGACGGCAGAAGCTTCGAACTCGTCATGCAGCGACAATTGCTCGACCAGCGTGTCGCGCAGATCGGTGTCGTCATCCACAATCAATATCTTGCGGGCGTTAGCCATCGGTAAGATCCTTGAGGCTGCATGCAGCAGAGAATGGCTGGTCTAGAGACCAATTCGTATTCAGGTAAGGGGCTGTTACGGATTCTCAAGCCAGCGGCGCAATCTACTCCAGATTCTACGGCCAGCTTCGATCATAGTTTTCGGATGATGTGAAATAGAACAAATTGCCACGGCGTGGCAACCGGGTACTTGTCGAACGGTATGGAAAGTCACAATACTTCAATGCCTTACAGGATATTCGTACGGGGCCGGCCGTTGTCGCTGGTGCGCGTGAACCGCGCCGCCGGCAACCCCCGCCGAGGCTGGTTGACCGCCGACGGATGGACGATACCGGTGGCGCTCGGTCGTGGCGGGATCAAGGCAAACAAGCGCGAGGGCGACGGCGGGACCCCCCGTGGCGTTTTTCACCCGAGGCAGTTGTGGTGGCGGGCCGATCGTCATGTCCGGCCGGAAACCCTGCTGCCGACCCGACCCGTCCGTCCGGACGATGCCTGGTGCGAAGACCCTGCCTCCCGCCACTACAACCGGGCGATGCGCCTTGTCCGCGGCGAGCCAGGCGACCGGCTGACGCGCGAAGATCACTTGTATGACTTCATCGTGGAGATCGATCACAACACGCGCCCGCGCATTGCGGGGCGCGGCAGCGCCGTTTTCCTGCACCTGGCGCGTGCGAACTTTTCTCCGACCGCAGGATGTGTTTCGATGACGCATTCGGCGATGTTGAGGCTATTGCGAAGGATGGGTCCGCAGACGCGGATCGTGGTTGGATGAAGCACATTCCGGGGACACTTCATGGAACGAGACCAGATTGCAGCGGCGTCGCGTACACTGCATGAACACTGGCGCGCGGGAACCAAGCTCGCTGGGCTGGAACAGGCGCAGCGCCCGCAGACCCGTGCCGATGGCTACGCCATCCAGGCCGCGATCGAGCGCTACTCCGCCGCGCATCTGTTCGGCTGGAAAATCGCCGCCACCAGCGAGGCCGGCCAGAAGCACATCAATGTCGCCGGACCCATGGCCGGCCGTATCCTTGCCGAGACCGTGATCCCCGACGGAGGCACGGCATCGATGGCCGGCAACGAAATGCGGGTCGCCGAGCCGGAATTCGCGTTCCGAATGCGCGTCGATCTGCCGGCGCGCTCGACGCCCTACAGCATGCAGCAGGTGCTCGATGCCGTCGACACGCTGCATCCGGCGATCGAGATCCCGGATTCCCGTTTTGCGGATTTTGTCGGCGCCGGCGAGGCTCAGCTCATCGCCGACAATGCCTGCGCCCATCTTTTCGTGCTGGGGCCGGCCACGACCGCGGACTGGCGCGCGATGGATCTCATCGAATACCGTCCGGTCATCACCATGCGCGGCGAGCAATTCATCGGTCACGGCAAGAATGTGCTCGGCGATCCCCGCCTCGCGCTGACGTGGCTCGCCAACGAACTGCGTCAGCTCGGCATCAACCTGAAAGCCGGCCGCGTGGTCACGACAGGCACCTGCCACAAGCCGCTGCCGATTCAGGCCGGCGATGTCTGCGCCGCGGATTTCGGCGTGCTCGGGAAAGTGTCGGTAGGGTTCGCGTAGATTTATCCGTCATTGCGTGGAATGCAGTGGCGAAGCAAACGACAGTTAGCGATGCCCGAAAATCGCGGTGCCGACGCGTACATGCGTGGCGCCGAACTGGATGGCGGTAGCAAAGTCCGCGCTCATGCCCATCGAGAGATTCTTCAGTCCGTTGCGCGCCGCGATCTTGGCGGTTAGCGCGAAATGTGGCGCCGGCGCCTGATCGACCGGCGGGATGCACATCAAGCCCGAGATGTTCAGCCCGTACTTGTCGCGGCATGCAGCGATAAAAGCATCGGCCTCCTGCGGCGCAACGCCGGCCTTTTGCGGTTCTTCGCCGGTGTTGACCTGCACGAATAATTGCGGGTGGCGGCCCTGCGATTTGATCTCCTTGGCCAGCGCTTCGCAAATGCTCGGGCGATCCACCGAGTGGATGGCATCGAACAGCGCCACCGCTTCCCTGGCCTTGTTGGATTGCAACGGGCCGATCAGGTGCAGTACCAGCCCGGGATGGGCGGACAACAGCGCCGGCCATTTCGCTTTCGCTTCCTGCACGCGGTTCTCGCCGAAAACGCGCTGCCCGCTCGCAATCACGGGCTCGATCGCGGCGGCATCGAACGTCTTGGACACAGCGATCAGCGTCACCGAGGCGCGGTCGCGACCGGCCTCCCGGCAGGCGTGCGCGATTTCCTGCTCCACTGCGGCAAGGCCGCCTGCCGGCGACGCAGTTACTGCTGGCGTTTCGCCTGTCATGATATCGCTCACGTTTCGCTGATAGGCGAGGTTTGTCGGCTTCAGATAAGGAGGCCTCTAACCCTCCCGTCACCCGGAGGATACGCGACGATGGAGTTGCGCGTCACCTTCCACCTTAACTGAATGAAACTCAAGAAGCTTTAGGAGCAAGGCTGGAGCGGACCGATCCGTCACCCGGCGGCTCGTTCCGGCTCGAGTTCGTTCTCCGTAACGACGCGATTACGGCCGCACTTCTTGGCCAGATAGAGCGCGCGGTCACAGCGGTCGATCAGGTCCTCCATGGACTCGCCGAGCTGGAACTGGCCCACGCCGATCGACACGGTGATGCCGGGCAGTACCTCGCCGGTGGACCGGCGGGTGATCTTGCACTCGGCGAGCGCGCCGCGGATGCGTTCGGCGGTGGCGGTACAGGCCGCCAGATCTGCGCCGGGAAGCACCGCGATCAACTCTTCGCCGCCATAGCGCGCCGGCAAGTCGCTGTCGCGCACGCGCTCGCGCAGCGCAGACGCCACCAGCCGCAGCACCTGGTCTCCGACGCCATGACCGAAGGTGTCGTTGAACTTCTTGAAGTGATCGATATCGATCAGAAGCACGCTGAGCGGTTGACCGCGCTCCATCGCTTCTGCCTGCGCAGCGCGGAAGAACTCCTCCAGCGCGCGGCGGTTCGGCAGGCCTGTCAGCGTGTCGGTCTTTGCGCGCTCTTCCGATTGCGACAATGACTCGCGGATCATGTCGAGCTCGCGCGACTTCTCGACGAATTGCGTTTCGAGTCTGGTCGCGCGCGTCGCCGCCCTGGACAGCTCGTTCATCAGCGTCTCGATCAGGACCCGCGGATCGGTGTCGGTCCCGGAACGGTCGGCAACTTCGCTGATCGCCGCCATCTGGGTGCGGTTGTCGGCGATCGCGGAGTTGAGAAATTGCTGAGCGGACGAGAGTACGTCGTGCAGCTGCTGGGAAACCTTGTGGGCCACCGCTTCATCGGCGCCCCTGGAGCCGACATAGGTCGTGTAGAGGTCGCGGTTGGTCGCGCTGTCGAACTTGCGCTTTTGCGCAATCAGGATGTTGATCGTGCGCTTCAGCTCGTCCGGCGCCCCGAGCGCATATTTGAACCAGACGTGGAAATTCTGCGGCGTCGGCGGAACGTGCTGCTCGCCCAGCGAGCCCATGGCCTTTTCGGCCACCCAATTCACGTACTCGAAATCCAGATCATCAAACGCTTCGGTCAAGGGAATTCACTTGCTTCTTGCGGGGTCTGTCTTTCTCGTCGATTGGGTGCCGAAGGTCTCACGAATTGGTTAAGTGCCTCTCAATCCCGCTCGCTTCGCGAGCAAGTTCAGGACAATGCAATGTAAGCCCTCCGTTCCGCGGGCCCGGCCAAGGCGTTGACCCCCTACTGTCTTTTATGGCCTAGTCCGCCGTCCTCAGGACGGGACCCGAATCTTCAAAAAGCCCAGCAATTTCATGACTCCCGACCGTTATAACGCCCGTGAAGCCGAGCCGCGCTGGCAAGCCGCCTGGAACGAAAAGGCGATTTTTGCCTCGAAAAACGACGATCCGAGACCGAAATACTACGTCCTCGAGATGTTCCCCTATCCATCCGGGCGCATCCATATCGGCCATGTCCGCAATTATACGCTCGGCGACGTGCTGGCCCGTTTCATGCGGGCCAGGGGCTTCAACGTGCTGCACCCGATGGGCTGGGACGCCTTCGGCCTGCCGGCGGAAAACGCCGCCATCGAACGCAAGGTCGCGCCCAAGGCGTGGACCTACGACAACATCGCCGCGATGAAGAAGCAGCTCCAGTCGATCGGCCTGTCGCTGGACTGGAGCAGGGAATTCGCGACCTGCGACCCCTCCTATTACAAGCATCAGCAGAAGATGTTTCTGGACTTTCTGAAGGCGGGGTTGGCCGAGCGCGAAAAGCGCAAGATCAACTGGGACCCTGTCGACATGACCGTGCTCGCCAACGAGCAGGTGATCGACGGCCGCGGCTGGCGCTCGGGCGCCGTCGTCGAGCAGAAGGAAATGAACCAGTGGGTCTTCAAGATCACGAAGTACTCCCAGGAACTGCTCGACGCCCTGGATGGGCTGGACCGCTGGCCCGACAAGGTTCGGCTGATGCAGCGCAACTGGATCGGCCGCAGCGAAGGCCTCTTGATCCGCTTCGCGCTGGATGCCGCGACATCGCCCGCCGGCGAGACCGAGCTGAAGATTTTCACGACACGCCCGGACACGCTGTTCGGTGCGAAGTTCATGGCGATATCCGCCGATCACCCGCTGGCGACCGCCGCAGCCGCGAAGAATCCGAAGCTCGCGGAATTCATTGCCGAGGTGAAGCGCATCGGCACCGCCCAGGAACTGATCGACACCGCCGAGAAGCAGGGTTTCGACACCGGCATCCGGGCGATCCATCCGTTTGATCCCGAGTGGAAGCTGCCGGTCTATGTCGCGAACTTCGTGCTGATGGAGTACGGCACCGGCGCCATCTTCGGCTGCCCCGCGCATGACCAGCGCGACCTCGACTTCGTCAACAAGTACAAGCTGGGCAACATTCCGGTGGTCTGCCCCGAAGGGCAGGACCCGAAATCGTTCGTGATCACGGACACCGCCTTTGACGGCGACGGCCGCATGATCAATTCGCGTTTCCTCGACGGCATGACCATCGCGCAAGCCAAGGACGAAGTGGCGAAGCGGCTGGAGGCCGAGACGCGCGGCAACGCGCCGGTCGGCGAGCGTCAGGTGAACTTCCGCCTGCGGGACTGGGGTATTTCACGCCAGCGCTATTGGGGCTGCCCGATCCCGGTGATCCATTGCCCGAAATGCGATGTGGTGCCGGTGCCGGACGCGGACCTGCCGGTGCGGCTGCCGGAGGATGCGACCTTCGACAAGCCGGGCAACGCCCTCGACCATCATCCGACCTGGAAGCACGTCAACTGCCCGAGATGCGGGGCCAAGGCGTTGCGCGAGACCGACACAATGGACACCTTCGTGGACTCGTCCTGGTATTTCGCGCGCTTCACCGATCCCTGGAATGAGAACGCCCCGACCACGCCTGATATTGCCAACCGCATGATGCCGGTCGACCAGTATATCGGCGGCGTCGAACACGCGATCCTGCATCTGCTGTACAGCCGCTTCTTCACCCGCGCGATGATGGCCACCGGCCATATCGGCATGAAGGAGCCGTTTGCCGGCATGTTCACCCAAGGCATGGTGGTGCATGAGACCTACCAGAAGCCCGACGGAACCTTTGTCACGCCGGCCGAGGTCAAGATCGAGATGGTCGGAAGCGAGCGCCGCGCCAGCATGATCTATGGCGGCGAGCCGATTACGATCGGCCCGATCGAGAAGATGTCGAAGTCGAAGAAGAACACGGTCGACCCCGACGACATCATCGCGACCTACGGTGCCGACGTCGCACGCTGGTTCATGCTGTCGGACTCCCCGCCCGACCGCGACGTGATCTGGAGCGATGAGCGCGTGCAGGGCGCCTCGCGCTATGTGCAGCGGCTGTGGCGGCTGGTGAATGAAGCCGCCGCACTGGCCAAGGCGGCACCGGCTGAGTGTCCAGCCACGGTCGGGCCGGAGGCGCTGGCGCTGCGCAAGGCGGCGCATGGCACGCTGGACAAGGTGTCGACCGGGATCGAACGGCTGCATTTCAATGTTTGCCTGGCCCATATCCGCGAGCTGACCAACGCGCTCGCGGACGTGCTTGCCCAGTCCTCGGCGAAAGGCGGCGGGACCCCCGCCCCCGATCTGGCCTGGGCGCTCAAGGAAGCCGCGGTCATCCTTGTTCAACTGATTTCGCCCATGATGCCGCATCTGGCCGAGGAATGCTGGCAGGTGCTGGGCCAGTCCGGGCTAATCTCGGAGACCCATTGGCCCCAAATCGAACGCGATTTGCTGGTTGAAGACACCATGACCCTGGTCGTTCAGGTCAACGGCAAGAAGCGCGGCGAGGTCACGGTGGCTGCCGAAGCCCAGAACAAGGAAATTGAGGGTGCCGTTTTGGCCCTCGATGCGGTAAAATTGGCTTTGGGTGGCAAACCCGTCCGTAAAGTGATCGTCGTGCCCAAGAGGATCGTCAATGTGGTCGGCTAAGACCCGCATCGCGGCCAGGTTGCTGGCCGTAGCCGCCCTGGCCGGGCTCACGGCCGGCTGCTTCCAGCCGATGTATGCCGAGCGCGCTGACGGCACGCCGGGCCTGCGCGAAAAGCTGATGGGCGTGGAGCTGCCGCCGGTCGACAAGCCGAACGCCTCGCGTGAGGCGCGCATCGGCGTCGAGATCCGCAACGCCCTGGCATTCAAGCTTTACGGCACCGCGACCGGCCTGCCGCCGACGCACAAGCTGGTGTTGCGGTTCTCGACCAGCCGATCCTCGCTGATCCTCGACCCCAACACCGCCCTGCCGTCATCCGAAAATTACGGCATCGACGCGCAATACAATCTCATCGATCTCGCCACCAACAAGTCGGTGATGACCGGTACGACCTTCTCGCGGGTATCCTACGACATTCCCGGCAAGCTGCAGCGTTTCGCCCGCTCGCGTGCCTTCCGCGATGCCGAAGATCGCGCCGCACAGGAAATCGCCGAGAATATCCAGACGCGGCTTGCGTCCTATTTCACCGCCGGCACCTGATTGTCTGCGTCGTCCCGAGACGATGCGCAGCATCGAGCCCGGAGTGACGAAATGAAAAGCCGTTGACGTGGTCGCACTCCGCGGAAAAGAGATCGACAGCTACCTGCTGCGGCCCGATCCCGGGCGTCCGATCATCCTGTTGTACGGGCCCGACGCGGGTCTGGTCCGCGAGCGCGCAGAGGTGCTGATGGCCTCCGCGGTCGACGATCCCAACGATCCCTTCTCCCTGGTGCGTCTGGACGGCGACGAGCTCGCAGCCGAACCTTCGCGCCTTGTCGATGAGGCCATGACCGTGCCTCTGTTTGGCGGCCGCCGCGCCATTCGCGTCCGCGCCGGCTCGCGCAGTTTCGCAGGCGGCATCGATACGCTGGCGGAGATGCCGCTCCGCGACTGCCGCATCGTCATCGAGGCGGGCGAGCTCAGACCGGAATCGCCGCTGCGCAAGGCCTGCGAGCGTGCGAAGAATGCGGTCGCAATCGGTTGCTATCCCGACACCGAGCGCGACCTGGCGAAGCTGATCGATGACGAGCTGAAATCTTCGAACCTGCGCATCGCCCACGACGCGCGCTCCACGCTGATGGGCCTGCTCGGCGGCGACCGTCAGGCCTCGCGCAACGAACTGCGCAAGCTGGCGCTCTTTGCCCATGGCAAGGGCGAGGTGACGCTGGACGACGTCATGACAGTGGTCTCCGATGCCTCGGACCTGAAACTCGATCCCGTCGTGGACGCCGCCTTTGCAGGCAACGCCGCCATCGTCGAGAGCGAGTTCGCCAAGGCCATGGTCGCCGGAACCTATCCCGGCGTGATCATCGCCGCCGCGCAGCGTCAGGCCGCCTGGCTGCACAAGTCCGCGCTCTCGCTTTCAGAGGGCGCCCCGCTTGCGACCGTGCTGGATGGCGGTTTCCCGCGTCTGCATTTCTCCCGCAAGGGCGCGGTAGAGTCCGCGCTGCGCAATTTCAGCGCCCAGCGCCTCGTCGGCATCATCGACCAGCTCGCCGCGGCGGCGCTCGACATGCGCAAACAGACGACGCTGGCAGCGGTGATCGCGCAGCGCACGCTGCTGGCAATTGCCGTGAATGCGCGACGGCGGGGCTGATCGACGCGATGGTGCCTGTCGAGCCATCGCGCCCGAGGTCAGTGCCCTGCCCCTTGCCTGATCTCAGACCGAGCGCGCCAGCCGTCGCATCACTTCGTCGAGCTGCTCGAGGCTCTTGTAGGTGATCTGCACCGAACCGCCGGGATCGCGGTGGCTTACGGTGACGCTCAGTCCCAGCGCATCGCTGACGCGCTTCTCCAGCGCGAGCGTGTCGGCATCCTTCTGCTTCGCACCGCCGCCGCTCCGCGTCTTCTGCGGCTTGCGCTCCGGCACACCTTCTTCATGCGCCAGGGCTTCGGTCTGGCGGACGTTGAGGCCTCCCTCGACGATCCGTTTGGCGGCGGCGAGCGGATCGGGCACGCCGATCAGCGCGCGGGCGTGCCCCGCGGTGAGCTGGCCGGAGGCGATGAAGGCCTGCACTTCCGCGGGCAGCCTGGTCAGGCGCATCATGTTGGCGACATGGCTGCGGCTCTTGCCGACGATCCCTGCGATGTCTTCCTGGCTGCGTTTGAACTCGTCGGCGAGCGCATGATAGCCCTGCGCCTCCTCCAGCGGGTTGAGGTCTTCGCGCTGCACGTTCTCGATGATGGCGATTTCCAGCGCATCGCTGTCGCTGACATCGGCCGGCACAATCGGAACTTCATGCAGGCCCGCGAGCTGCGAGGCACGCCAGCGGCGCTCGCCGGCGATGATCTCGAAGCGGTCGTGGGCGCCCTTCACCGGCCGCACCACGATCGGCTGGATTACGCCGTGCTGCTTGATCGAGGAAGCAAGCTCGTTGAGCTCCGTATCCGAAAAGGCGCGACGCGGGTTGCGCGGGTTGGGCCTGAGGAACTCGATCGGCACCTTGCGTTGGTTGCGTGGCCGTTCGACATGGGCGGCTTCGCCACCGACGTCACCGATCAGACTTGCAAGACCGCGGCCCAATCGCGAACGCGCTTCGTCGGCCATCGCCAGCTCCCTTGGATTCACTCGCAGCACTCCGGAACTAGAATTTCACAATCGCAGGGAAGCTGGCGCTCAATGCGCCCGCAGCTCGCGTTCGCGCTGGATCACTTCGGTCGCGAGCTTCAGATACGCTTCGCTGCCGACGCATTTGAGATCATAGACCAGCACCGGCTTGCCGTAGGACGGCGCTTCCGAGATGCGCACGTTGCGCGGGATCATGGTGTTGTAGACCTTGCTGCCCATGAACTGCCTGACGTCGGCGACGACCTGGTTCGACAGGTTGTTGCGACTGTCGAACATGGTCAGCACGATGCCGTGGATCGACAGGTTCGGATTGAGCGTGCTCTTCACCTGCTCCACCGTCTGCAGGAGTTGCGACAGCCCTTCCAGCGCAAAGAACTCGCACTGCAGCGGCACCAGGATCGCATCCGACGCAGCCATCGCATTGACGGTAAGCAGATTGAGCGAGGGCGGACAATCGATCAGCACATAGGTGTAGTCGTTGTCGGGCGTGGCGTTGGTGTTGAGCGCCGCGATGGCGTCGCGCAGACGAAAGGCGCGGCCCGGCGTAGTGCCGAGCTCGAGCTCGAGGCCCGAGAGATCCATGGTGGAAGGCGCGATGTGCAGCCGCGGCACCGCCGTCGGCACCACCGATTCGCGCAAGCCGGCTTCGCCGATCAGCACGTCATAGGTCGAGCAGCTCCGGTTGCGGCGATCGATGCCGAGCCCGGTCGAGGCGTTGCCCTGAGGGTCGAGGTCGACGATCAGCACACGCTCGCCGATCGCGGCCAGCGCCGTGCCGAGATTGATCGCCGTCGTGGTCTTGCCGACGCCGCCCTTCTGGTTGGCAAGTGCCAAGATCCGTGGGTGACCAGGCGCCTTTGGCGCTCTATCCTCTTGATATACTTGATCAATTATGTCCATGGCCGGCCGTCCCCAGCTAGTCCGCGGAAGCGTTGCGCCGTTCGATCCGATCGAGTTCGACGATCCAGCCCTGTCCGCCCGTGCGGCTGGAGTGAAGTTTGGGTTCAATCTTCCAATATTTAGTGGCCTCGGTCAATTCGGCCTCTACATCTTGGCCCTTGAGAAACAGTGCTTTTGCACCTTGCTTCACCAATGGTTCCGCAAAACCGATGAGCTGATTTAGCGGAGCGACTGCGCGGGCTGTAACGCAATCGACCGGGCCCGCGAATCTTTCCACAGTATCCCCGATGTCAGCGAGATGCACAGCTCCAGGCGCGCCTGTCAGGCGAATTGCCTCGCGCAAAAAGGCGGCTTTTTTCGCGATCCGTTCGACCAGATGGACTTTAGCGCCAGGCGTTTCCGCCAGTGCGCATGCCAGCACAACACCTGGAAAGCCGCCGCCGCTCCCGAGGTCGATCCAGATCTTGGCAGATGGGGCCAAGCTCAGAAGCTGCAACGAGTCCGCGATGTGGCGGGTCCAGAGGTGCGGAAGAGTGGAGGGTGCCACTAGATTGGTCTTGGCCTGCCATTCGCGAAGAAGCGTCACGAAGCAATCGAGCCGCTCCTCTGTTTCACGTGAAACGGGGGTGAGGGCGAGGGCAGCGGCCTTGTCCGAGGCCATGGCCGAATCTTCAGTCCTGGGGGGTGTCGGAGCCATGGGAATGTTTCACGTGAAACGTCAGGCGGTCGCCGCCGGACGCTTCCGCCGGGCTTCACGGCGGAGATAGGCTGCCAGGATACCAAGCGCTGCTGGCGTCATTCCGTCGATCCGGCCCGCCTGCCCGACCGTCCGCGGCTCATGGGCCCGAAGCTTTGTCCTGGCCTCGTTGGAGAGACCGGGCACATCATCATAGTCGATGCCGGCCAGGACCAGACTTTCGTCGCGGCGGAAGGCATCAACGTCGGCGATCTGGCGCTTGAGATAGACGTCGTATTTGGCATCGATCTCGAGATGGACCGCGATCCCTGAGTCGATGGCCGAAAGCTCCGGCCAGATCGCAAGCAGCATCGGCCATTCCACCTCGGGATAGGCCAAGAGCTCGAACGCAGAACGGCGGTTGCCGTCCCGATTGAGGGCCAGCCCATGCTTCGCGGCCTCATTCGGCGTGATCGCGAGGGATCTCGCCAAAGCCTTCGCGGCATCCAGCGCGGCCATCTTCGCAGCGTGGCGCTTGGCCCGCGCCGACCCGACGCAGCCCAAAGCGATACCCTTGTCGGTCAGGCGCTGGTCGGCATTGTCCGCCCGTAGCGTCAGCCGGTACTCGGCCCGCGACGTGAACATCCGATACGGCTCGCTGATCCCGCGGGTGACGAGATCGTCGATCATGACGCCCAGATAGCCGTCGGCCCGATCGAACACGATCGGATCAGCCCCTCCGGCGGACAAGGCCGCGTTCAGGCCGGCAACGATCCCCTGCCCGGCCGCTTCCTCATAACCGGTCGTGCCATTGATCTGACCGGCCAGGAAAAGGCCGGCGAGCCGCTTGGTTTGCAGGGTCGGCTCCAGTTCGCGGGGGTCGACATAGTCGTATTCGATGGCATAGCCCGGACGAACCATCTTCACCCGCTCAAGGCCAGGGATCGTGGCCAGGATGGCGAGCTGGACTTCCTCCGGGAGAGAGGTGGAAATGCCGTTGGGATAGACGGTGGTGTCATCGAGACCTTCCGGCTCCAGAAAGATCTGGTGGCCATCCCGATCGCCGAAGCGAACGATCTTATCCTCGATCGAGGGGCAATAGCGCGGCCCGGTGCTCCTGATCTGCCCGGAATACATCGGCGAGCGATGGACATTGGCCCGGATCACGTCGTGCGTAGCCGGCGTGGTCCGCGTGATCCCGCACTGGATCTGAGGCGTGGTGATCCGGTCAGTCATCACCGAGAACGGCTCCGGCGGATCGTCGCCGGGCTGCATCTCGACCGCAGACCAGTCGATGGTGGTGCCATCGAGTCGCGGCGGAGTCCCCGTCTTGAGGCGGCCGAGGGTGAAACCGGCGCGTTCGAAGGAAGCCGACAGGCCCACCGCCGGCGCCTCCCCGATCCGGCCGGCCGGCCAGTTCTTTTCCCCGAGATGGATCAATCCCCGCAGGAAGGTCCCGGTCGTGATGACAACGGCGCCAGCCAGGAGCTCGCGGCCGTCGGTGAGCCGGATACCGACGACCCGGCCCCCATTGACCAGAAGCTCTTCGGCCTCCCCCTCCAGGACAGAAAGACCGACGGTCTCACGGATCGCGGCCTGCATCGCCGCCGCGTAGAGCTTGCGATCGGCCTGGGCGCGCGGCCCGCGGACGGCCGGACCCTTCCGGCGGTTGAGCATCCGAAACTGGATCCCGCCAGCATCCGCAACCCGGCCCATTAAGCCGTCCAGTGCATCGACTTCGCGGACCAGATGGCCCTTGCCGAGGCCTCCGATGGCGGGGTTGCAGGACATCGCCCCGATGGTCGAAAAGCGGTGGGTCACCAGGGCCGTCTCCGCACCCAAGCGCGCAGCCGCAGCCGCGGCCTCACAGCCGGCATGGCCACCGCCAATGACGATGACATCGAATGCTCGCGAAGGTGCAGTCATGCGCCGGACTTCTATCGCGGAGTTTGCAAAGCCGGAAGCGGTAAGTAGATCAGGCGGGATGTTTCACGTGAAACAGCTTGAAACCCCGAGCCGGGATGTTTCACGTGAAACATTCCGTTAATCGGTTGAACGAAGCAATATTACTTTCCAACACAGAATTCGCGGAAGATCACGTCGAGCACGTCCTCCACGTCAACCCGGCCGAGCAGACGGCCAAGGGAGCGGGCTGCGGCCCGGAGATCTTCGGCGGCAAGTTCCTCGCCCTCGCCAACCACGCCGATCGCCCGGCGGAGCGAATCCGCCGCATCCTTCACCAGCATCCGCTGACGTTCCCGGGCAATCAATCCCCCCTCGCTTCCGCCAAAATAGTCTTGCGCAAAATCCACCAGCGCCTCGAGCAGTTCGGGCACGCCGGCTCCGCTTCGGGCCGAGATCCGGAACTCGGCCATTGGCCGACCCTGGGAATCCGTCGCCAGTGCGTCTGATCTAACGAGGTCGACCTTGTTCCGCACCAGCCACACCGGGGCTTTCCCTTGATAATCAACCGGGGCTCCTGGAGCATCGGAGAGCCAGAGCACGAGATCCGCTTCCCCTGCTCTCGCCCGCGCGCGGCGCACGCCCTCCTGCTCGACGGGATCGTCGGTGTCGCGGATCCCCGCGGTGTCGATAACCGTTACGGGATAGCCGTCGAGATCGAGCTGCACCTCGATGATGTCGCGCGTCGTCCCGGCATGCGGCGACACGATCGCCACCTCCCGCCGCGCGAGCTGATTGATCAGCGTCGACTTGCCGACATTGGGCGGACCGGCAATTGCAACCACGAGCCCGTCACGCAGACGTTCGGTGTGTCCCTGCGCGGCCAGCACTTGCTCGATCTCGATCAGCAGCGCCCTGAGCTTCGCCAGCGCCGGCGCGATCAGTTCCGCGGGCACATCGCCCTCGTCGGAAAAATCAATACCGGCCTCGATCAGGGCCGAGGCTTCGATGATCTGCGCGCGCCAGTCGCGTGCGCGCTCGCCAAGCAAGCCCCGCAACTGTCGCAGCGCCTGGCGACGCTGACGGTCGGTGTCGGCATGGATGAGATCGTCCAGGCCTTCCGCCTCGGTGAGATCGAGCTTGCCGTTCTCGAAAGCGCGACGGGTGAATTCGCCCGGCTCGGCGGCGCGGATACTTTCCATCGCCGACAGCGCTGCGAACAACGACGCCAGAACCGCACGTCCCCCGTGGACATGAAATTCGGCGACGTCCTCGCCGGTGGCGCTGGCCGAGCCCGGAAACCAGAGCACCACCGCGTCGTCCATTGGCTGACTGCCGGCATCCCGAAGCAAAGCTCGGGTGGCGACACGGGGCTTCGGCAGTTTGCCCGCCAGGGTGGCGAGCGCAGTGCCGGCTTCCGGTCCAGACACGCGCACGATTGCAATCGCGCTTGGAGGGCGGCCGGTCGATAGCGCGAAGATCGTCTGGTCACGTGGATGCATCGCTTAATTGTCGGCGTCGCCCTAAAAAGGCAATGTGATTCCGAGCGACCCGGCGACTCCTCGGCTGCCGTCCTGCAACACGGCCAGCAGCAATTTGAGGCCATCCCGTAGATTTCGCCCCGCCCTCGCCGCGCAAAGGAAATCGTTATATATCAATATTTTACAGGTATAGCGCTCCTGCACCCAGCGCATTTGCTGCGCCGATGCTGCAGCAAGAAGCGCAACGGACCTCCCTCCCCCAGCTAATGCAGCAGTTCGATCCAGGCCTCCACGAAGTCAGTTGCATCCCTTCGCGACATCGTTCCCTTCGGCGCAGTCATCCGGACCTTGACGAACTTGTTGGCCCAGGAGGACAGGCAAAGATAGCTCTCAACATCGATATCCACCCGCTCGCCGCGTCGATAGCTGAAGCTCGAGCAGATGAAACGCGGCTTGCCGGTCGCAGGCACCACGAAGTCGCCCCTGTCGGTGACACCGGCATAGGTGCCGCGCTTGCCGAGTTCGAACACGTCACCCCTCGCCCGTCCCAACTGGTCTTTGATCACCGATGATTCGGCGTCCGCCGGAATCGACGTCAGGCCAAGATCATAGAGATAGACGTCGACCATCCAGCCCGGCCGGCCGCCGAAGCGCAGCGCATAGCCCAGCCCGGGCGACTTCGATTCGAAATCAACCGTCCGCGCATAAACAAGGCTGCCGACCCGGTCAGGGATCGACAGCCCGTAGATGACTTTCAGTTTCTCCTGCGCGAATGCTGTGGCAACCGACACCAGGACGGCGGTGACCGTCACGATGCCGGCGCGCACCCAACGCATCAGGTGTTCATCGACTCGAAGAATTCCGCGTTGTTCTTGGTATTGCGGAGCTTGTCGAGCAGGAAGTCGATGGCGTCCATCGTGCCCATCGGATTGAGGATCCGGCGCAGCACGTACATTTTCTTCAGCACCTGTGGATCGGTGATCAGCTCTTCCTTGCGGGTACCGGAACGCGAGATGTCGATCGCCGGGAAGGTGCGCTTGTCGGAAACCTTGCGGTCGA
>JAHCKB010000004.1 GCA_026125985.1 Bradyrhizobium sp. | reverse complement strand
CGACGGCAGCTACTCCTACGGATATTACAGTGGATTTCATTCGAACTGAGGTGGCGGACGCATGACGCCGGCGGGCGCCCGCTGGCGGACGCTTCTGGCCGATGGTCCCGATTTTTGCCGCTGCGTTGCTGCTTCTACTGGCCGGCCTCCGCTTCTGGGCCTATTCGGCCGCGCTGCCCGAGGACGGCCAGTACTGGCGGATGGGGCAGGGCGAAGCGCTGTCCGCAGCCGAACTTGCCGAACTCGCCGAGGCCTACCGGCGGGCCGCCCACCGCCATGCGTCTTCGTCCGAACTTCGGAATAGACTGGGCGTGGTCGAGGTTGCGCTCGGGCTCAGACTGCTGGATGCCGCCCATGTGCGCGAGGGCCGCGACCAGCTGGTTGCCGCCGCCGCGCTGGCGCCGCTCAGGACCGACTCCTGGTCGCGGCTGGCCCATGCCGAGTTCTCGACAAACGGTATCAATCCGCTGGTTCTCGACGCCCTCAAACTCTCATGGCTGACCGGGCGTCTCGAGATTCCGGACGCCATGCGGCGGCTTGAGATCTACCTGCGGGGCTGGAACGACTTGCCGCTTGATGCGCGGGACGATGCCAGGATGCAGGTGACGCTGTTGTGGCGAGGGCTGCATCATGTGCGCATTGCCGGGCTCTACCGCACGCTTGATCCGCGCGCGCAGGCGGTCTTGCGGTCCTTGCTGCCGGATCCGGAGGCCGACGGGCGGCTGCTCGACTATCGTGTCAAACGGCTTCCTGATCGACAGCAGTAGCGAGGCCGGAGACGGTTGTGTCATCGGCGCGAAAAGCATGTGCGGCGCCGATCCCCATGATGAAGGCATAGGTTGCCGCAACGGCCGGGATTTCGAGACTGAAATCCACCAGCGCGTGAAGGCCGACAAGGATGGTGGCGGCGACGGCAAGCGTGGGGAAGACGCGGCTTTTTCGCCGCGCAGGGATTGCCCGCAGGGCGCCGGCCGCAACCAGAAAAATCGCGAGATTCAGGGAAATCGCCGCCGGGACGCCGAGGCCCAGCATGTTTTCCAGATAGGTGTTGTGCGCCTTTTTCCAGCTCGAGGGGCTCGACACGGACAGGTCGCGATAGCTGGCGAAGGTTTCGTAGAAGGCGCCATAGCCCGTTCCGAGCCAGGGCGCATCTTCGACGGCACGCAGGGAAAGCGCGAAGGCAGGCAGGCGGTCGGTCGCCAGCGGGTCCTTTTCGAAACGTTCCATCAGCGGGTTGCCGGCAAAAAGCAGGACGGCGAGAAGGGCCGCGAGCACCGGCACGGCGACGATGATTTGCCGCAGCCGGCCGCCACGGCCGCCAAGCATGGCGAGTGCCGGCAGGGCCAGCAGCGCGGCGGCGGCGGCGGCGACGCCGGCCCGTGAACCGGTGAGCACAAGGGCGGTGCCTATGATCAAAGCGGCGACAAGCAGCGGCGCCAATTGGAGATGGGCAGGGCTGTTCAGGCGCCTCACAAGCCGGCGGCGTCCGCCGCTGCGCGGCGCCAGGTTTCGCGCCTTGTCGAGCAGCAGGCCGACGGCGCAGAGCAGGCCGAGGCCGGCATAGGTGGCGTAGGAGTTGCGGTTGACGAATGTCGAGGTCAGGGCACCGAAATAATCCCATTTCCGCATGAAGAGGATCGTTTCATTGCCGGCAAAGAAAACGGCCAGGCCATAGGCCGCATAGGCGGCCACGATACCGACAAAGATGTTGAGCGCCAGCGCGGCGCGGCGGCGGCTCTGCGCCGTTTCAAGCGTGACCCAGAAGACTGCCAGATAGCCGAGGAGATTCATCAGCGCGGACAGGGTGGCGTCCGGATTGACCGTGATGCGGCCCTTGAGCGGCATGTCGAGCGCGGCCGATGCCTGCCGCCAGACGGGGTGATGCCATGCTTCGGGTGTCCATGTAGACCACTGGACGATCGCCCAGACAATGGCGACGCCCGCAAGCCCGAAGGGCAGACGCAGGCGGCCCCAATCGACCGTCGGCCGTCGGCCGGCGCGGAGATTTCCGGCGGCGAGACCGATCAAAAGCAGCCCCGCAAGGCCCGCCAGCAGCGCCGCGCTCCACGGACGGTTGCTGCCCAGCGGCATTGGCGCCCAGACGATGAGCAGCATCAGGCCCCAGAATGCGAGGCGGAGATGGATCGATGTAGGGGTTGGCGTCATCGTTCTTCGGCTTCTCGCACATTCGGGCTTGGACATGGTTTGTACCAGCGTTTTCCGCTGCTTAGCGAGGTGTTCCGCCTGTTTCCGGGTGAATTTATGGCCGATACTGGCTCAGATTTGCCGCCGAGAGCCGCCGCGCGTGCGGCCGCGCCAGCCCGGACCCGCCTCGATGCGCCACCCCAAAAAACTTTCCGCCTTCATTCGCCGCCTCGGGCAACGGGCTGCGCAGGCGGGCCGGCACCCGGCGCTGGCCAGCACGGCCGCGCTGGCCGCCTGGGCCTATACCGGTCTGGTTGTTTTGTGGCTCGGGTTCTGGTTTGCGACCGGCGAAGCGCTGCTGCCGGTGCGGCTGACGATTGCCTTCGTCTACTGGATTGCGCTGGGCCTGATTGCCGCGGCGGCGCTTGCCCTGTGGCAACGGCGCTGGCGCCTCGCGGCACTGTCGGTTCCGCTGGCGCTGCTGCTCGGCGCGCCCTATCTGCCACAATATCTGCCGCGCTTCGGCGCGCCGCCTGCGACGGGTGAAACATTTACAGTGATGAGCTACAACGTCATGGGGCGGAACAGGGATGTAGATGCCATCGCCGCTGTTATTCTGAAGGAGCGGCCTGATATTTTGTTTCTTCAGGAATTCTATCTGATGGACGCGCTACGCGGACGCATCGGCCCTCTCTATGGTGGCGATCCGGTTCACGAAGCGTTGGAACCCCAAATGGGACTTGCGGTCCTCAGCCGTTTCCCGTTAACGCCTTTGCCGCCTCTGCGCGGTATACAGAAGGCGGTTGCCCATCTGCCTTGCGGCGACATTCATCTGTGGACCCTGCGCGCGCCCAAGACGTTCGACGGGCCCGCAGCCCAGCACCGGTTTGTCATCATGCTTGCCGAAGACATGCGAACGGAGGAAGGCCCGGCGATGGCGGCCGGCGATTTCAATCTGACCGAGCGCAGCGCGCCCTATGCCTATCTGCGCGGCTTTCTGCGGAACGCGCATGAGGAGGCGGGGTTTGGACTCGGCGCAACTTTTCCGGCGCCGGGGCGACGGCTCGGGTGGTTGCTGCCGCCGATGATCCGCATTGATCATATATTCTACAGCTCCGACCTGACGCCGCTCCATGCGGAAGTTCTGAGCGAGGCGGGCGGATCCGATCACTATCCACTGAAAGCGCAATTTATTTGCCAGGCAGAGAAATGAACGGAAGGTCCCACATTCGAGAGCATCGCGCATGCGACTAACTATCTGAGATGTGGTCAAGCCGCGACGCTATTCACGACGAATTTTCTGTCGAGTGATACTGCACGCAGCCGCTTCACATTGATCCGCCGATGAAATTTCTCTCCATGGGGACTCGAGTCGCGGGGCGCGTATGCCCTCTCTAACCTGAGTCGCAGGTTCATCCAGCCGGAAGCAGAGTACTTTGAACATTTGATCCCGTTTGCTCATTGCGCTCCGGCGGCGCCGATTTTTGTCTCCGGTGGCCGGCGGCGGGCTACCGCGTGTGATCGAGCAAGAATGTGATTTCAGTACCGATGCGGCGGCAAGAGCGCGGATGAGGTCGAAAACTGTCAGTGTGACCGTTGTCAACCCGCTTCAGCCTTCGGGACCAGTCGGGGTTTGAACTTCATGAGTTGGCCCTGGTTTTCCGCAGCCAGCCTCGCCAGGCACCTCATGCATCAAGAAATCAGCTTCATAACTTCGCCCGCAAGGCCCTCCAAGCATTCAAATTTCTCGCCGGAAAGGTAGGGAGAATCCTGTGCTGTTGCTGTTGAAATTCCAATATATGGATTCTTCTCAAATGAAGCGCAGGCCTCTGCGATGCAATCGGCGAGCGTTTCAGGCATGATGTTGGCCAATGAGGTAATGTTCCCATGCATTTTCGATAAATCTTTGTTTGCGTAGCGGTTTGTGATCGTCAGTACACCGAAATTTGCCATTTCCAGTGGCGGGTAGCTCGGGTGAGGAGATGCCATCAGCGACACGCCCACAGCGGCGTTCTGCAAAAGCCGGGCATAGTCCCCGATCGGAAGCTTCCCAGCGGATTTGAGATGCCTGCCTCCACCGATGTGAAGTGGCTTGTGACCAGTGCCCACTGAGACGAATTCCCAAGCGTCGTATGATGGATATTTTTGCCGGAATCGTCTAAGCCCAGCCATCACAATGGTGAAGCAGTTTCTTTCTATCTCCGGCCTTCCGTAGACGATGATGGTCCGGGATTTTACAACGGCGCCGAGCTGCAGTTGGAGAGGGTGCATCCTTGCAGGGAGCTTCGGCTCGAATACGAAGGCCTTTTTCACAGAGTTCCCCTGTGCCCGGAAGTAATCATAGAGAAGGGAGCTGTTGAAAATTCCATATAGGTCATCGAGAGCGTTGTAGGTATGGAGTGCATATAGATGGGCCGATGAGAAGGGGTAAAATCCGGGTTCGTAGTCCTGAATAATGTAGAATCTTGGCTTGCGGGGAATGCCGAAATGGGTGGCCTGCTCATTCAGAACCGGCATAATGTTAATGTTTGTCCACCAGTTGAATGCAATAAAAATGTCGTTCTTCCGTGTTGCGACGGTGGCGCTCCTCGATTGGCACGAAAGGACAGAAACCGGGCGTCCGATTTCGCTTATGCTCACGCGGAATTGTTCCAGTACGTCATCGTTTCTGCGTGGCGCATCGTCAACGATGATCCTGACATCGAACGGAGTCTCCCTATTCAGGCGGATGGTCAGATCGAGCAGCAGATCAATCGCGGTGTAGACGCCGCCAAAAGCGCTCTTTGCCGACAGGGTGGGGAGCGCCAGATTAAGTCGGGGAATATCGTTCGCCTCTTCGGGCCAAAATTGCAGCGACTTTAACGTCGCCTCGTCGATACTCTGGCCACGGAGTAAGCTGCGCAGAAAACGAACGCCTTCGCGGACGAACTCCGGTGCATTCCTTTTGATTAATTCTTGCATGGGTAATTTTCGCCGGGACTACTGGTGGTAGTTTAGACCTTAGCCTAATGTTAGTCCACGCCGATACTCTGAAAATGGAGTCGTGAGGTTGTCTGGCCAGTCCACAGTCCGTCCTCTTCGGTACCGTCCCGGTAGTACACGTCGCACTTTGCTTTGGAGCAGTGCGATCAAAGGAGGTACTCTACCGACGAACAAATGGGGGCTTTTGTAATGTCAATCCAAGAGTGCCACCTTGTCGACCTGCCCAAGATAACCGACCCGCGCGGTAACCTGACATTCGTCGAGGGAGGACGGCATGTCCCCTTCGAAATCCGCCGGGTTTACTACCTCTATGATGTTCCTGGCGGCAGCGAGAGAGGCGGACATGGCCATAAGGCTCTGCAACAACTCATTATTGCTATGTCGGGCAGCTTCGACGTCGTCATCGATGACGGGCGCGAGAAGAGGCGCGTACATCTGAACCGCTCCTACTACGGACTCTATGTTTGCCCGATGATCTGGCGTGAGTTGGATAATTTCTCATCCGGGGCAGTTTGCATGGTGCTGGCATCGAACCTTTACGATGAAGAAGACTACTATCGCGACTACAACGATTATCTTCGGGCGCAGGGAATAAAAGTGTGAACGTTCCGTTTCTCGATCTGCGCGCAGCGTACCTTGAACTCAAACCGGCGATCGACGCCGCCATAACTAGGGTTCTTGAGAGCGGCAGCTACATCCTCGGCGCAGAGGTCGAAGCGTTTGAAAGCGAATTTGCGGCCTACTGCGAAGCCACACACTGTGTCGGTGTCGCCAACGGGCTCGACGCGCTGACCCTTGCCCTCCGGGCGCTTGATGTTGGGCCCGGTGACGAGGTAATCGTCCCATCCAACACCTATATCGCTACATGGTTGGCGGTCAGCGCTGTGGGCGCTACTCCGGTATCGGTTGAACCCGATGCCGCCACTCACAATATCGACCCGGCGCGCATCGAAGCTGCGATCACGTCCCGTACAAAAGCAATACTGCCTGTGCATCTCTATGGACAACCTGCAGATCTCGACCCTGTTCTCGCGATCGCCCAGGCGCACGATCTGGCTCTTGTGGAAGACGCGGCGCAAGCTCACGGTGCGCGCTACAAAGGGCGGCGGATCGGTGCGCATGGCGACATCGTTTGCTGGAGTTTCTATCCCGGCAAAAACCTTGGGGCGATGGGCGATGCCGGCGCGATCACCACCAATCGTGACGATCTGGCCGACCGTATCCGTGTCCTGCGCAACTACGGTTCGCGCGAGAAATATGTCAACGAAGTGCAGGGTGTAAACAGCCGGCTGGATCCGATCCAAGCGGCTATACTGCGGACAAAGCTTCCGCATCTCGACGATTGGACGGCGCGCCGTAGAGCCGTTGCTGCGCGATATGATGGGGGGTTGGCGACCGCGGGCATCGCATTGCCGCATGTGCCCGAATGGGCTGATCCCGTCTGGCATCTTTACGTTGTTCGAAGCCCTGAACGCGATAAACTCCAAGCGCGGTTGGCGTCGGCGGGTGTCGGCACATTAATTCACTATCCAATTCCCCCGCACATGCAGGCGGCATATGCCGGTATGGAAATTGTGCGAGGGGCGTTACCGCTCGCAGAGCGCCTGGCGCGGGAAGTCCTCAGTCTTCCTTTGTCGCCATACCTAACGTTGGAGCAGCAGGACGCGGTGATCGCGTTGGTTGGCAAACTTGTAAATGACCGACGGTAATGGCTCTTACCGACGCATATTGAAATCAACCGGCATTGTCGGTTCAGCGTCGGTCGTCAATATGGTGCTCGGCATTGCACGGCTCAAATTATTTGCCGTGTTGCTTGGGCCATCCGGGGTCGGTTTACTTGGCCTTTTTGCCAACATTATGATGTTCACTTCGACGATCGCAACACTGGGAATGGCAACAAGCGGATTGCGTCAAATAGCGTCCACGGGGCTGGACGACGAGCGGCGTACCTATGTATTACAGGCACTCTTGTTCGCCGGAATGCTATTTGGCTCCATTGGCGGAATGATTGTAGTTCTGCTCCGCGAAATCATCGCAATCCAGGTGATGGGAGATGCTCGCTTCGCGTCTGGCGTGGGATGGATCGGACTGGGAGTCGCGGCTTCGGTCATTGGAACGATTTTTAGTGCGGCCCTGCAGGGGTTGCACCGGATTGGCGACTTCGCCCGTGTCGTCGTAGCTGGGAGTTCGATTGGAACTATCGCAGCTGTCGCGACCGTTTGGTGTTTCGGTATCGAGAATATCCACTTTGCCGCCATCTGCCTTCCCGTTGCGACCGCTTGCGCCAGCGTGTTTTATATCCGGAAGTTGCTTGATCCGCGGTTATTGTTGCGCTTGCGCCCAATGTTCACGGAAATCTCTGCGATGCTTCGTTTTGGCGGTATCGTGCTTGTCACGACAGCGCTTTCGATCGGCGTGATCATGGCGACGCGATCAATCATCGCGCGCGATCTGGGATTTGAGGCGGCGGGCCACTTCCACGCGGTGTGGCTATTGTCGGCGACGTATATCGGACTTCTGCTTACGACGATGACGTCAGACTTTTATCCTCGGCTTACCGCTATCGTTGCCGCCGGTGATGATGCGGGTCACCTGATCAACGGGCAGACGCTGCTCAACATCAAGTTGGTAGCACCGTTTATTGTTGGGATTGTTGCGTTCGCTCCGATTATCATTGCTGTTCTCTACTCGGCTGAGTTCGCGCCCGCTGCCGAAGTCCTTCAATTCCAGGTGATTGGCGATCTCTTTCGTGTTGTATCGTTTCCGTTCGCTTTTGCGCTTCTCGTATCCAATTCAACCGGCCGCTACTTCACCGCAGAAGTGATTTGGAGCGCGGTCTACATTCTCGCCGTGCATTCTGGTCTGGACCGGTTCGGGTTGCTCGCGACCGGGTACGCTTATCTGGCAAGTTGCGCGGTCTATGCGCTTCTTGTCGTTTGTTTCGCGCGGCCGGTGTTCCGGTTGCAGTTGGACGGCAGTGTCATACGTGCAGCCATTTTGGCTCTTGTTCTTGCTCTTGCTACATTGGTAGCAGCACGATTCTCTGCCGTGCTCGGGTTTGCCGTTGGTATCGCAGCCATTTTCACGCTTGGGATTGCGGCGCTGCGGTTTCTCCTGGCAGTCGGGCGGGGGGACGGCGAATGGCCGCCGGACAGGCTTGTCAAACTTCTTGTGCGGCCGCTCAGACGATTATTCGCGCGGTAAACCGGCCGCTGTCCGGGATATCTTCTGGAAGTCTCAAATCAACCGAATGCTACCCATTTGGCCCAAGTCGTTCGCCGTTGGGCAAGGGTCATGTCGGGCTGCGTCATGAGCCAAATACGCGTCGAAGGCGGTGGAGGATGCCGGCTCGCGCCCATGAAGGTACGGAGAGCGATATTTTTCCATATGCGAGCCATCGGTTTTCGTAATATGCTTAATCGTTGTGACGCATCAGATCATCCAGCGTTTGCTGCGGGATGTTGGTGATGATGCTTCTAATGGCTTCCCCGTGAACTCGAACGGACATTGATGCCCAATTGGCCGTTTGCTGGTGTTGAGTTGTGTTGTCGACCGCTCCGGTGTGGAGGCGATGTCGTCGACGAGTTCGGGAACGGCGGGCAAACAAAGGTGAACGGTTGCCTGACAGTTTTGCAAGACTGATTCCGTCTTGACATACCCTATATAATCAATTGGGACACTTGATATCGACCTGTTGCAGTTGTGGAATACATACAGGTCATCATGCTTTGCTTGGACCAAGGAAAAATGGAACTTTCTGCAGTTCGTGTGTCTGCGATTTTGCCGATCTACAATGGGGAAAAATTTCTGGCAGAAACATTGGAAAGTGTGCTGTCGCAAAATTTTTCAAGTTTTGAAATCATAATTGTAGACGACGGGTCAAATGATGGAAGTGCTGCAATTATTGAGAAATATCGCGCGCTGTACCCGGATAAATTCAGCGTAATATTGCACGAAACGAACCGCGGAGTTTGTGCGACGGTCCGGGAGGCTCTGTCCCATTGTTGCGGTGAGTTCATATTTCCAATTGGGCACGACGATATATGGCATCCGGACTATTTGACGAAGATGGTCTTTGTACTTGACCAAGATCCTACACTATCGGCCGTATTTGCGAGTGTTCGTGTGATCGATGCAGATGGCACCCCGATTTTATTCGATGTTTTTGAACACAATATCCTCAACGAGATCGATCAACGGCGCCTCGTTTCGAAATTGCTCGGGGGAAACTTTTTATGTGTACCTGCCTCCGGAATCAGACGCACGAAGATGAAGGCATCGGATTTTGGAATCAACAATGAGTTGCTGCAAGACCATGAATTGTGGCTCAATTTGTCGGTCAGGGGTGGGTTTGCGTATGTGCCGGGCGCAATAGCGAGCTACCGCAGGCATGAGGAAAATCTGTCGAGTGGTTTGCGTGGACAGAGGCAGTTGTCTTATGAGATGACGGCGATGCTCAGTCGCTTCCTTTTGTCCAAAGGACTAGAAGAATTTCTTTTGGTGCTGACCGACGACGATTCGATGGAACTGGTCGAATGTTGCGCGGGACGTTTGTATCATCTGTCCCAAACGACCGCCCCGGCTCTTCCGTACCTGATTTCTATTTGGCTTGAGCACCTCTCTGAGATTGGAGTAGGGTCGCCTTCTCAACTGGATCAACTTCGATCTCAGTCATATCTATCTAGCGGATTGTTCCGTAAGTATTTGCAAGTGGGCGACTTCAGTGACGCGCGTGAGGCTTGGGCTATCGAGAGAATGCCCATGCTCTCTTGTACAGACAGAAATCTTGATGAGTATTTTGAAAAACTTTTACAGTTCTGTTTGTTTCGGGATTATCGTAGAATTAATATTCAACAAAAATCGGCTCGAAAGTTCATGCTTGTGTCTGGCGCCGAAGCAAACAGCGAATCCCGCCCGAGTCTGAGCAAGTCTTCGGGTGGTCACCATAATCGAAGGCCGTTGCTGATCGAGATAGATTCGGCCAGTTCGACGTTTCACCCATTTCTGCTTCCCGAGGGTCCGGATATTATCGACCGATCCGTCATTTATACAATCGCCGGCCTTATTGAAGATTCGGAGTATCGGGAGGTGCTTCGATACGCTGGAATCAAAGATGGTCGTTTACGTGTTTTGAAATTTGTCTGGAGCAAGGTGAACGTGTTCATCCCCTTGCCGATTCAACGATTTCTCTCTCACTTGCTTAGCCGCGCGTACGGCCGCAGCATTAATTAAAAATGGCATTTTCTTAAATCGTGACGGTGCTCTTCATTCCGAGAATCTTCTAATCTACCGGCCGGCAACGACATAAATTTCTCCGGCGATGTCCGGGTATCTCTCGCCGAGAATCATGAATGCGTTCAGGAGATTGGCATCCCAATCTTTTTCGATTTGCCCGTTGGAGAGCGGTTTGAGCCAATAGCCACCAAAGATGTCGATCTTGAGGCCGGCCTGAATAAAATCTCGGCGGAAGGTTTCCGGCGTGTAGACGCGGCGGTGGCCGTGATGCAGGTCGGCATCGTTGAGCTGCTCCTCAAATTTCAGCATCCCAAGAATTACTGCCGCCTGTCTGTGCAATGAGCGCGCGTTCGGGACGGCGGCGAGAATCCGGCCCCCTTCGGTTAGCCAACTCCGGCAACGCGAGAGAATTTCGACGGGGTTCTCAACATGCTCCAGGACGTGTCCGAGAATTATGTTGTCGTACTTTGTTTCTGGCGCGAAATCCTCGAAGAGGCTGTTTACCACGTCGATTGCCGGGAACCGCTGTTTCAGATCGTCGCAAAAATGAGCCGCGCCTTCGACGATTGTCATCGGTTGCCCGAGAGAGGCCAGATGGTCGGTCATGAAGCCTTCCGCCGGCCCTAGTTCCAGAATGGCCCCCGCGCGAATGTGACGCTTGAATACGACAAACGAGTATCCGATCATGTCGCGATTGGCGCCAAAAGCGTATTTGGAATTTCGAGATATGTCCTGCAGGCGTTGTTGCTCAGTCCGGTCCGTCATAATCTTGTCCCATTCAAATTTTTTCGCCTATGAATTCCAATAAATTCATGTTGGGCATCAGAAGAAAGGCTATAGGACGCCCTTCAAAGGCGACGGCGGGAACAGGCCCGACCATCAGTTTGCATCGATTGGCCCGAGCAGCCGCTACCGCTTCATCAAGACGCGGCACTGTAAATGCCTGATGATAAATCTTGGTGCCGCGTGCCAGGATGCCTTCGACGGGAGAGTCTGGTGTTGTCGGCGCCAGTATTTCAAGGCGCGGGCCGGGGCCGATGAGAAATCGGCCATTGATGCGCTGCACTGGATCATCGAAATCTGGACCCTCAGCAACATATCCGAAGGCGTTCCAGACTTTGGCTTCCACCTCGATATTGCGGCAGGCTACGCCGAGATGATGAAACGTGCATCCCATTTTGTCTAGCAAGATGCTTCCCCCCTGTTGATGCGAGCAAGTCTTGCTGCAAGCTTGTCGAGCTTGGGGTGCATATCCCTCCAACACTTTCGGTCAACGCGATGTTCCACTGCATCATACGGGATACCTTGCAACTCGACATAGGACCTGATCAAACGCGTACGCTTTGCGCCGCATGAGTCGTGGAACGATACCACCGCCTTGTTGTCGGCAATTGTCCGGCAATAGACTTCCTCCAGGCCGATGTCCTCGAAGGCAACACGATAGGACAACAGAGCGGATTCGATTGCACCGACTGATCCGGGCGAGAGAATCCATCTTCCCCATTCCGCTGTGCCAGCCGCAGTGTCGTGATTATAGATACCGAGGGTGCCGACCGGCGTCTGATCGGCCCCTTGCGTAATCATGAAATACCAATCTCCGGGTCGCTGAAAATACTGTTCTATCCACTTTTCCTGATCCGCAACCCGCGGCGACGTTTGGTTCATGAACTTTCTGGCATTGGGGTGGCGGCGCAGGCTCACTATGCGGGATGCATCTTCCATCACTACCGGACGGAGCGAGAACCGCTTTCCGACCTTTCTGATCTCATGATGCAAGGCGCACCTCAGCGACGGAACACAAGTCGGATGACGATGCCACCTCGCCAATCTCGGTTTCATCCAATTCGATGTTCAGCGCACTTTCCAACGCAAAAACGATCTCGATATGCCTGAGAGAGTCCCATCGGTCCTCCTCCGCGCGACTCACAAATTCACCAGGTGCTACCGGGCGATCAAGCACGATCGACAGGATTTCTGCAACGACACTATCGATATTGGTACGCATCAGTACCTGCCCCAGCTGACGGCTATGGGGGCGTCGGCGATAATCGTTGATGCACGTTCAGCGTCCCACGGATAGTCGACGCTGCCCGACTCTTCGCCGACCTGAAGGCCCGTGTAGGCGGACAACCAATTCCGAGCCGGTTTGTTGCGTGGACCAACGCTATGATTGAACCGGACCGAACAGGCCGGAAGTTCCGCGAGAATTCCGACAATAGCAATCGTAACCATGATGTCTTCAAGACACCTCCCCATTGCGCGACAAGATATGCACAACTCGTCAACGACTAGAACATCGCCGTCTCGTCGGGCGAGAATTGAGCCGACCGATCCAGAATCGGCCAATCTGTCGCGCATGTAAAACATGACCGCACGGCGATCCGGATCGGTCAGATACCGATCGATCTCTACCGGTGACATCCGGACCAACGAGAGATTGAATTGATTGGTCTTGGCTGCAAGTTCGGCTAGTCTTGCACGCTCGTCTGCTGGATTGAGCGAAAATGTCAGTTCGACGCCAAGAGATCGCAGGTAGCTAGTTGCATCTGGCGCCTTAGACGCCAGTTCCTGACGCTCGGCGTTTGCCCGTGCGTCAGCAATGCGCAATGTATCGGTACGTGAAATGTTTTTCGGCCAGAGAGCAGGGTATTGCCTCAAGACGTCAAAGGTCTCCTTGCCGCCATTGCCGGCGAAAACAAGCCTCACTTCGCTCAAGTCCCGGGAAACTGACGTCAACTCGCCCAGGTTGTCGTCGACAAAAAGGAACGTGTCCGGCGCTATTCGCAACGTTTCGGCTGCCCTCAGAATGCCTTGACTTTTGCTCCCCCAGCTAACTTGCCAGTCGGCGATCATCTCCGCTCGAAGTGGAAAATCGCTGCGGCTGCGAAACAATTCAGCAACGTCGTTGGGCTCATTTCGGGAGACGACGACGAGAAAAATTCCGCACCTGGTCAGATCGATCAGAAGTTGCTGCAGCGCGCGATGGTCCTCCGTCAGCACGACGCCATTGGGCCCATCTTCGCCGAGCACGCCTGTGTATAGTGTATTGTCGAGATCAAGCGCGACGGCCTTAATCATAGGGCCAATGGCTGCTGGGATAAATTCCAATCCGAGACGTCTTGCGGCTTCGAGGCAGGCGGCGTCAGAAAAGCGGGTCCCTGTCATTGCGGACCGACGTTCGTCGAAGAAGGTTGGCCCCAGGTCGGTCGCGATGTCGCTGAGCTTGATCGCTTCAACGTCGGAGGTGTTGGCGATCCAATCTGCCAATGTCTCGTTTATCCGACGGACAACGTCCGAATCCCCCGGAGCATCGGTAACAAATATCGGCGCGTCGGTAACGCCGCGCAGGGCGCGGAGTCGGGTACCAAACCACGCTGTCAGTTCATCCACGGGCAGTTTCGCATAGCGTTGATAGTCGATCCAAACGATCTCGATATCGGCGTTTCTCGGTGGGAAAGTGAAAGCGTCGTCGTAATCGCCGATATCGAGCGCTGCGGCAATTCCAGCGAATTGCAAGAAGGGACGAATAGCGGATGCAACTTGCTCGAAGCCATGATTTCGGCTAACACGCACCGTCGCTGTAGGTGCTGGTTGGCGGCCATTAAGCTTCATAATTTCGAAGCGGCTCAGACGGTTGGAAAACAGAGTCGATTGCCACTCAATTACTTCAAGCGTTGTCATGGATACTAAGACTTCGTTGCTTGATGCGCCAGTCGCCGATCGGCATGTTCATTTTACGACGCGGTGGGGTAATGGGGCAAGTTCAAATAAGATCGGAATTTTTCAGCCTAGCCGGTCCAAAGTTGAGGGCAAGTTCAGGAAACTCAAAAGGCCTTGTTGAGCACGGGTATAGTCCAAAGGCCACTAACGTCGTGCGCAGGCGCGGCTTCTCGAAGACGATGCTATGCAATTGAAACGTGAGGTATTTTTTGGTGTTTTGGTGTGATGTGTTACCTGCACGGAAAGCGAGGACATATGAAGACGACAAATCCTCAGAGAAACAATCTTCTGGTGAGCAGCTTCCACTAGCAATCATGAAGTAGACTACAGGCTGACCCATTTGACTGATCCCAGCATTGATATCCGCCGCGTAACCCGTCAAGATCTGCCGGCGCTGCGCGCTTTCATCCTCCGGACTTATGGTGCGGGCGCTACACACAAGCACGAAGACAGACTCCACTGGCAATTTATCAATACACCTATTCGGTCCTCGTCCGAGTCTGATCCAGCTATCTGGGTCGCTTCCGTGGGGATGCGGATCATTGGTATGATCGGCGTGCAGGATGGTATGTTGCAGCTGGACGGGGAACGAATCCCGGCTGGATGGATTGTCGATGTCATGGTGGATCCGGATTTCAGGGGGCTTGGGCTAAGCCACCGGATTCATGATGCCATCAGAAAGGAGAGGGATGTCCTGGTCACTCTAACGATGGCCCCGGCGACCCGGCGCGTGGCAGAGCGGGCGGGGTGCGTGACGCTTGGCCCAACCTACCAGTTTGTCCTGCCGCATCAGCTCGGCGCGCGTACCGTGCGGCGCTATCTGACAACAAAGACAGAGACATGGCCGCGATTGGCTCCTGCGATCCGCGTATTCAATGCTTCACGGATTGGTCCCGTGACCGTCGCGGCGGTGGCTCGGGCGCTCGCGCTGGTTGCGGGGATCGGGCGCCCGCGCGCGGCGCTGGATGGCTATAGTGTTGAGGAGGTGATGCGCTTCCCGCAGGAGCTTCAGCCATTCTGGGATCGGATATCAGATGGTTTTCCAGCGGCATTCGAGCGATCGGTGGACTTTCTCAACTGGCGTTTCTGCGATTGTCCGGAACTCGGCTACCGGCGTTTCCTTTTGCGGCGCGACGGAGCGCTGAAGGGTTATCTCGTAACACGGCTGGGTGTCGCGGCGGAACTGCCAGTGGGTGTTGTGGTTGATCTTCTTGCATCTCCTGAAGATCGCCTCTCACTCGATGCGCTCGCGACTCTTGCGCGCAAGATTCTTATGCCGAACACAGAATATCTCGAGGCAGCCGCCTCGACTGCGCTCTGGCGGGATGTCTTGCGTCGCGCAGGTTTTTGCGCGACGCGGACAATGCGGCCCACTGTCGTCTGCAACGATCCATTGCTCAGCGAGCGTATCTTGGCGAGGGCTGCACATTGGCACTTCACCAAGGCGGATCACGACTGGGATCAGATTCATCCAGTGTGATCAATATATTTAGGTGGCGTTGTCCTCCCACAAGAAACACTCCCAAACGGTCTCGCCATGTCTGATCGTATTCAATTGTCGCCATCCGGGACCCGTGAAGGCCGTCCGCATCAGCTCCGATCTCTGCAGGTAGTTCGAGACATAGATACGCCTTGTTCGCGCCTGCATGGCCGGAAGTATCTCGTTCAGGCTTTTTGTGTAATAGAGAACTTCGCAGGCGGTAATCAGGTCAAATTTCTCGCTTGGAAATATGGCTGCCGCGGACTCGATTTCCGCGACCGCGAATGTAGCGGTCGGGCAACGCGCTTCTGCACGGGCGATAGCCGTCGCGCTCAAGTCGATGCCGTAGAGCCGATCAGTCAGGTTCTGGAGATGCAGACTCTGATGACCTTCACCGCAGCCCAACTCGAGAATGCTGCTGTAACGAGGGTTGATCTCACGCAACTGGGCCAGAGCACCGGAAAATCGATGCTGTTCGCGTTCCGAAGCCATGTCCCAAGGATCCTCCAACGTGTAGAGGAGCTTCAGTTTTCGGTATTTGCCGCTGAAAGCTGCGCTTCGGAGCATCGCTTTTTTCCAAAGTCTTTGTAGCGCAGGCGGCAAGTACATATTTCCTCTCCGGGTGCGTATTGTATCGCTTCATATCAGGTGCTGCTTGACGATGCCGCGCATCCGGCGGCGCAGCCGGGTTCGCAAATTGAACCCGTCCCGTAGAATGATTTCGATCAGATCGTCGCTCATGTCGGCACGCAGCGATGTCCGAGGCCGGACTTGCGCATCCGATCTGGCATATCCGCCATCGCTGGTATAGATCGCAGAAAATCCTTCCTGTATCAGGTGTGTTATAATGCGCCGATCATAGGCTCCGAAGGGAATGCCAACATTGTATATTGGGGCTTCGATTATCCTGGCAAGCTGCTTGCGGGCGATCGTCGTCTCCTGCCTCAGGGCTTCCGGCGAGAGCTCGCGCCAGTCGACATGGTCCTGTCCGTGCAAGCCGATCCGCATGCCCATGTCTCGCAGGGTCCGCAGTCCGTCTGGTGAAAGATATTTCGGATCATTCAACCGCCCGGTCAGCACAAAGAACTCAGCCTGCAGATTGTGTTCGGCAAGGATCGGGGCTGCGACCGTTAGATCAGACAGATTGCCGTCGTCAAATGTGAGCACGATGTTTCTGCCGGTGTGCCGCAAATCCGTCACTTGATTGAGTACCATACGGAACCGCTCACGCGAAAGCCAGTAGGGCGCCTCATCGTTGGATACGCCCGGATGCGGCTCGCCGATGCCGTGAAAGTTAAGCACGCATTGTAACGCTGCTCTCATCGGACTATGCGGCTCTCGCGGAAGGTCTGCTCAGCCGCGGGCTGTTCCAACCTGTTCCTTATGTTGGCGCCAGGTGCCATCTGGTTCAATCCGCGCCACGCTCCGCCGGCTTCTTCGAGTGCGCCTGCGAACAGAAGCTTGATGATCTTCAGGACGGAAAAGACGTAAGCGGCGGGCAGAGTCCACGGGTAAAATCGGCACATGAAGATCATCCGATTGCGACAATTGAAGTAATTGGCAAAACCCGAAGCCCGTCTTGTTATCGAACCGGTCCCAATCGCGGTGCCGCCGTGATGATAGACAATTGCGTCCGGACATAGGATCAGAGGCATATCTCCGCGCCGTGCAGCCCAATCGACCTCCTCCCAATAGAGGAAGTAGTCTTCCCGCATCAAACCGGCATATTCGATGAAAGTACGCGAGGCGACGACATTTGCGCCGGAAATAAAATCAAGGCTTCGGGGATCGGGTGGCATGGTTTCGCCAGGTTCGCGTCCCTGGTTCACGTTGTGACAAATGCCGGTCCAGCGGTTGATCCGGCCACCGTCCGATTGGATCAGGTTGGGGGCTTCGTGATAGATCGTGCGTCCGCCCATCAGTGCGAAGGGTCCCGCTTCGGCCGCACGACGCTCATAGGCTGCGGCCGTGTCGGGCAGAACCTCGCTGTCCGGATTGAGCAGCCAGAACAAGCTGACCTGCGGATGTGCCAACAGGACTCGCAGACCGGCATTCACGCCGCCCGCAAATCCACGGTTTTCACGCAAACACATCAGTGTGATCGGCGTACAAAACGATTTGCAGAGATAGCCGGTGTCCGTTGCGTCGATTTCGCTCAGGTATCCAGGATGCGCTCGCCCCCAAGCGCGGATGACCGCAACTGTGTCATCTGGAGAGGCATTGTCGCACAGGATGATGCGCATATCCGAACGCTCGGAGCACATCAGACTGTCAAGGCAGGCTGCGATGACGTCGCTGGAACAATATGTGACGATCACAACGCCGATCATTATGTCCGATCCACTATCTGCGGTCGAAGACGCCGGCCGCAAACGAGCCTCCGAGCCCGAGTATCATGAAAAACAGAATATAGGTGGCGCCCCAATAATGCACGGTAAAGCCGACAACGATCAGCGTGAACAGGGAGACGAGCAGCGCAAGCGCATAGCTTCTTCCTGTCTCGTCCAGCAGGCTTCGGGCCTGGACAATCCGGCGAAATATGTCGATCACGACAAAACTGAGTAGTGCCACCGCCGGCAGCCCGAACAGCATGGCGATCAGCAGCCAGAAGGCATCGACGGTTGAGCCCATCCAACTGGCGCGGCTCCATTCGGCCCAGCCGATGCCGAAAACCGGGCTGGCCAGCACGTTTTCCACGCCATAGGTCCAGATGAGCATCCGGTAATAGGCGGTCTGCGGATCGAGCGCCAGCAATGTTGCCATGAAACTGAGGGCCCCGCGGTTTGACGCGAATTCAAGGAACAACATCAACGCGCCAATCAAAAGAAAGAACAGCGCCCACGCCTTGCGAACACCCATGCGACGGCAGATTTGATGATAGGCGATCAGGCCGGCCTGCAGCAGGCCGCCGATCAGCGGTGCCGAAGAAAGCGTCGCCAGTGTGCCGGCCGCCAGCAAGCCCGTTTGGAATAACCTTCGTGCCGGCTGGCCCGCGGTCAGCCATGCGAAGGAAAGTATGACTGTCATGAAGACGCCGGCATGAATCGGATGCGCGAACGGGCCGCTCACGCGAACAAGGCCAAATCGTGCGTGTGCACCGATACCGACGCCTGCAGTGTTCCCGCTCAGCAAGAACGACAATTCGTGAACCAGGCGCCGGCCGGCTGCAATCTCGATCAATAACACCACTGCCGCGAGGCAGAGGCAAAGGAGAAGGAAGCGCACGAACAAAACGACCTCGCCCCGGTTCGTCAGGCAGAGACGAGCGGCGAGATAGCCCGCAATGGCTTCGAAAGCCAGGATACCCCCCGATTCAAGCCCTTGCCCGATGCCGTGATTGACCGACATGGCGACGATCATCCATGCCCCCAGCAGGAAGATCGCCAGGTCATAAGCTTTGAGGCGGAAGCTACCGCCCAGCAGCCGGGCGACGATTGAGGGGAAGACGAGAAACAGCACGACGCGGTAGGCGGTCAACCGGAAGGAACCGACATCGACATAAAATTGCTCCGGCACGAAGAGGCTGAGTGTCAGCAGCGCTAGCGGCCATGCGACGGCGAGGCCGCCTTGTGCCACTTTCCGGTGAGGGCGTACCGCATGGCGCAGATGTCTGATGTCTGTCACGGTCACGCCGATATTCTCCAATCCGGTTGCTGTGGCGTTGCGTCTGCCGCCCCTTGGGCGAATATGTCAGCTTTCGGTGCGCGCTACATTACCAAGGCGGCTTGTCGTTACCGCGTTGACGACACCATTTCGCTTCTCTCAATAAAGCTTGAGACCCAAATCAAACCGAGTAGCCTCATGGTTTTGGCTTAGCAGTCTGTAGGCGTGGCCACGCTCAAGCTCCGACTCAATCTTTTACATAATCAAGAAACGTAACAAATCGATCAAACGTTAATGATGCAAGGAACTCGTCGAAGGCCGAAAGTGAGTAGTCGGTTGTGGCTTTGGGGTGGCCAATGATGACAAAATCCGACATGCCTTTCTGTCGATAGGCGATATAGGCCTTTCTCAGAAACGCGGACTTGTATCCATCGATAGAGACGACGCTGTGACTCGGCCTCAACAATTTTTTGAGCATATCTGACTTCCCCATTGGAACCGCATGACCATCGCCCCACGGTTTGTGCTGGCTGCTTCCGAATTTCTTAATCGCCGCGAAGCGCCAAAAAAAATCGGGGGTCAAGCGATGGCTGGAAATTGGAAGTTCTAAAAATTTGCCGTTAGATACTTCGATCAGCGGGTCGTTGTCGAAGCGCCACTTTGACTTCTCGGGCGCGCCGCGAAAATCGAACCAGTGGGTTTTGCTGTCCGCCGTTCCATGCGGATAGACGGTGCTGTCGATCTTAATGCCCGCGGTGGCCAGCGATGTTGCCAGATGGGCGAAGGGTTGAATGACCCAGCCGCCGGCTCGATATGCAATCACGTTTTCGGCCCCCGCAATCTGCGCGAGAATATTGTAGTAACGTCGAACGATTTCAGCGGTTTCAACGCTCCCAAAGCGATGGAGCGAATAGCGGTCGAGGCAGATATCCCATCCGTTCCCGGACCAAGGTGAGTCTTCCCAGTGAGGATGGATATGAAGTTGAACTTCGTGACCTGCAGTTACCATGTCAGAAAGTTGCCACCTGATAGAATCAAGATCTCGCTTAAGCTGATCCGCTTGGCCCGCATGCTTTTCAAGTCTCCAGAGAAAACCTGCGTCGACGAAAAGGCACAATCTTGCGCCATGTCGTTCTGCAATTTGTCGCAGCGCCTCTGTCGGCTCAAGGATGTTCCTGCTTACAGTGCCAGAGTGATGACCGAAGAAGACTTCATAATCGAGTGAAATAAGAATGTTCATCGGAATTCGGCTGCTGATTCAAGGATGACTTTACGCTGAAGCGACGTGAGATTCACCGGACCGTATATTGATTTTCCTTTCGTCAGCATATCTAGGAGGACGTAGGTAAACATTCGCGCATCGATCACCGAAATCTCCGACTCGCCAAGCGGGAGAGTCGCTATTGCACCCGCATCGTTTAACTCGGCACGTGCTCGCTCACATTCGCGGCGCCCAGATAGTCTTGCATCGTGACAGACCGCCTCCACGGTTGTCGTTGCGCCGTTTTCATCTACGACGGCAATCTGAAACTTCTCCTTCAGGTACACTTCGAAGGGAAGAAGCTCCCCAAGCAGATCCTCATATACATGAAAACTTGTCACCGAATTTAGGCCGACGCCTAGCATAATGATGGAACCATTCTGCTCTGTCAGCTTTCGGAAAGGGCTGTGGGGACCGAAGGGCGTCGGGTCAAGATGATGCCCGGCAACATAAAAGTCTGCTCGCGGGCCGAGCGCCACAACGGAGTGAGTCGGATGAAGACTTCTGCGTGCGCCATGCATTGCCATGAAAATATTGGGCAACGCCCCCATCGCATTTGGTGCACTTGCAACATCAAATTTTCTTTGACTTCTTAAGTACTCTTCCATTGTTGTGCTGAAAGGTAGTGCGGGAACGACAAGTGTGCGGCCTTTTCCTACAATCTTTCTGTACAGCGTATCCGCTAGAGCGGTTGCGGGTACATCAAGCTTCCCGATGTTTGAAATAGACGAATGCAGAATAACATCTTGTGTTCCGTTCGGCAGAAGAAAGTCCAGCTTTTGTACGATCTCGGCTACGGCAACAGTGCTTCTCGCCTTTCTTTGTGCTTTTGTGTGTTGACGCCTTAGCTCAGCGACATTGCGCAGAAACGACTGCAATGATTTCGGCAGATAGGGAATCGCCCTTTTGACCATCCGCTTCATAGTCGACCAGCTCCAATTTCAAGAGTTATCCCATTTGTCTCGGGCTCTTTCGCTCTGGTGATGATTGAGGCGCACATATAGAATAACCGAAGGTCAACACGTCGATGGCATCGTAATGTGGGCAATAGCCGCTCGAGTACGAGTGGACAAATCGTCAGATGTTGTGCCAGTGACGTTGGGTATGGTGTTACATCCTCTCTCCAAGAAAGATGACGTTCAACGCGGCTACTTCTTTGAAGCCAGCAGAGTGGAACAGAACGGCAATGCATTAAGGGCGTATTCTTCGCCATATGACCCGATGTGTCTCGACAAATCGATAGGCGCGGATCGCAAAAAGTACCGCAATAGCTTTCACGCGGTCTACGGGCGTCTCGAGTTCTGGGGAGCGTATCACTTTCCAGACATGAATGAAGGGCGAAGCCAGAATAGCCCAACTCCAAAATAGCATTTTAAGACGCCCGAGCGGGCGCTCACGCATCAGCAAATAGTGCTCCATTGCCATGCGCCGCCATTTCGCTTTGAGTTCGGTCCATGTCGTCCGCGCCGGGTGTTCGACCATCACATCATGACCATAGGCAAGCCGCAGGCCCTTGCCGGCCGCCCGGCGGCCCCATTCCACATCTTCCGAAACGCCGCCGCGGAAACCGCCCACCATGTCGAAGGTCGCGCGACGGACGAACATGTTGCCGCTGGGCACGAAGCGCTTTTTTGTGACATAGGATTCGATGTCGAAGGCGAAGACGCATTCGAAGGCCTCAGCCGGGGTCAGCGCGCCGGGCTTTCCGCGCCCGACCCGCACGCGCCCTCCAACAACATCGCAGCCTTCCAGTGCCGCGAGGCCCTTTTCCAGCCAGTCGGCGGCCGGGCGGCAATCGGAATCGATGAAGGCCAGCACCTCACCTTTTGCCGCCGCGGCGCCGCAATTGCGGGCCAGGCCAGCGCCTTTGCGCGTTTCCCGCAGCGCCCGTGCGCCCGGGCCCGCCGCCGCGGCGACAGCCTCGATGTCCAGTGGCGAGTTGTTGTCGGCGACCAGGATTTCGAAGCTGCCGCGCGGCAGGCTCTGCACTTCAAGCAGGGCGATGCACTGCCGCAGATTGTCGAGGTCGTTATAGTGGGGAATGACGACGGAGACGTGAATGGTCATCGCCTGGACCGCTGCCGCCAATTGGTCCAGAGAAGCCGGATATAGGCCTTGTTGGTCGTGTAGTAGCGCCGCCAGAGACGGCGCGGCTCCTGCCATATCCGGAAGGCCCATTCGAGCCCCGCCCTTTGCATCCATTCCGGTGCGCGCTTCACCTTGCCGCCATAAACATCGAAACTCCCGCCGACGCCCATTACGAAGGGTACGTCCAGTTCATTGCGATGACGATGCAGGAACCGTTCCTTGCGGGGTGTCGGCATGGCGACAAACAGACAGTCGGCATGCGCCGCGTTGATCTTCGTCACGACTTCGTTTTCGGCTTCGGGTGGAAAATAACCATCACAAAATCCCGCGATTTCAAGTACGGGGAATTCATTTTCCAGGCGCCGGAGAACCGATTCCAGAACACGAGGCTCGGCGCCAAGCAAGAAGGGTCGAAATCCCCGTCGCGCACATAGCGCAAGGAGTCGCTCCATGATGTCGACGCCGGCAACACGTTCAGGGATTGTTATGCCGAACATCCGAGCTCCCCACACGATCCCCATGCCGTCGACATTGATCAGATCGGCTTCCGTCACGTCGCGTCGTAGCTCCTCGTCAGTCTGCATGGTCACGAGCTTGGCGACGTTGACGACAGTGTGATGCAGCGGCTTGCGCTCGGTCATGGCTTCAATGGCAAGACGAAGCGTTTCCTCCATTGTCAGGAGATGCATGGGCGAGCCGAGAAACACGGCCCGCCGCGCCGAGATCAACGGATGATCTGCCCATGCATAAGGAACAGACATGTCGGTCATTGCGCTGCCTAATCCATCCGGCCGGTGTTGCGCCGCTTCTGGCGCCATGTCCAGAGGCCGCGCGTGTCGAGCAGTTTGCGTGTCCCAAGCGCGGCAGCGTCGATCATGGCGAACTGGCGGTGATCGACCAGCAGGACCACAATGTTGGCGGCATCAATCGCCGAGAGCGGGTCGCGAAATTCGACGCCCAGCCGGGCGATGGCGTCCGGCAGGGCATCGATATTCGGTTCCGAGGCGATAATGCGACCGATCTTCTTCTCCGCGAGAAGCTCGACGATTTCGACGGCCGGGCTCTCGCGCAAATCGTCGATGTCAGCCTTGAAAGCAAGGCCGAGACAGGCGATGACAGGCCGGTTTATTCCAGATGCAAGTTCGACAACGGCCGCTACAACCCGATGGGGGCGTTTGCTGTTAACACGGCGCGCGGCCTGCATCAGCGGCGTTTCGTCATGCGCGGCTGCAATGATGAAATAGGGGTCGACTGCGATGCAGTGGCCACCGACGCCGGGGCCCGGCTGCAGTATCGATACACGCGGATGCCGATTGGCCAGATCGATTACCGACCAAACATCGATATCCAATTTTTCGCAAACCGCCGCGAGTTCGTTTGCGAATGCAATGTTGACGTCCCGGAAGGCGTTCTCCGAAAGTTTCACGAGTTCGGCGGTTTCGGCCGTTGTCTGGATGATGGCGCCACGCACGAAGCCGGCATAGAGCGAAGCGCCCAGTTCGGATGAACGCGGCGAAAGACCGCCGACGCTGCGGTCGTTCTGCACGAGTTCCGTCAGAACCCTGCCGGGAAGCACACGTTCCGGACTGTAGGCAACGAAAACGTCGGAATCGTCGCCGGCAGCGTGAGGGAAGGTCAGATCGGGGCGCAATTCTCCGAGCAACTCCGACACCTGCCGTGTTGTTCCAACAGGCGAGGTCGATTCCAGGATGACGAGATTACCCTTCCTCAGATGCGGAGCGATACCGCGTGTCGCATCGAGAACATAACGGATATCGGGTTGATGATCTCCGGTTATAGGTGTCGGGACCGCAATGATGAACGCGTCCGCCGGCTCCGACTCGGTTGTGGCTCGTACCTTGCCGTTGGAAACGACTTTCTGCACAAGCCCGTCGAGATCAGGTTCGACAATATGCACCTCGCCGCGATTGACGCTATCGACGACATTTCTGTTTGTGTCGACGCCAATAACGGAAATGCCGCGACTTGCGAGCAGGGCGCATGTCGGAAGCCCTATGTACCCCATGCCGATGACCGATACTGTGTTCCATTCACGCATGATGTAGCAGTTCCTCGATAATTCGCCGGCTTGCCTCGCCGTCGCCATAGGGGCTGTGTTGCCGACTCATTTTTTCATAGGCAGTCTGATCATCAAGGAGCTGTGTTGCCTCGGACACGATCCGCTCGACGTCGGTTCCGACAAGGCGCGCGGTCCCGGCCTCCACGCCTTCTGGCCGCTCGGTCTTTTTGCGCATCACCAGAACAGGTTTGCCGAGAGCCGGCGCCTCTTCCTGTACGCCCCCGGAATCCGTGATGACGATGTATGAATTCTTCAGCAAGTAGAGAAACGGGAGGTAATCGAGCGGTTCCAGCAGATGGATATCGGCCGTCTGCCCTAGCGCCCCAAAAACCGGCACACGGACATTCGGGTTTGGGTGCACGGGGTAGACGATCTGGATATCGCGACGACCGGCCAGTTGTTTCAATGCCTCGCATACACGGTCCATGCCGCCGTCGAAGTTTTCGCGGCGATGGCCGGTCACAAGAATGAGGCGCTTCCCCGAATCGAGAAACGGAAAAAGGGCGACCAGCGATTGTGCATGTGCTGGATTTCGGTCGATATCGTTGCTGAAATGCACAAGTGTATCGATTGCGGTGTTCCCGGTCACGACTACCGAAGCGGAAGATTTTCCCTCGGATAACAGGTTCTTTTGGGCCTGAGCTGTGGGCGCGAAATGCAGTGCAGCGATGTCGCCTATGATTTTCCGATTGAGTTCTTCGGGCCAAGGCGAATAGATGTCACCGCTGCGCAGGCCCGCCTCGATGTGGCCGACCGGAATGCGCTTGTAGAATGCTGACAGTGCCGCGGTCATTGCCGTTGTCGTGTCGCCCTGAACCAGCACATAGTCTGGTCTGGATTTATCAAGTACGCCTGCCATTTCGACCAGTATCTTCGCAGTCGTGTCGAAGAGATTCTGTCCGGGTTTCATGATGTCGAGATCATAGTGAACGGGCAGGCCGGTCAGTTCGATGACCTGGTCAAGCATATCGCGGTGCTGGGCCGTCACGCATATTTCAACATGGATGCGAGGATCGGCCAATGCGCAACGTGCGACCGGAAAGCATTTCAATGCTTCCGGACGGGTCCCAAAGACGATGAGAAGACGAAGTTTCGGTCTGGAATCTTGAGGCATGTTCCGATTTCTTAACGTGTGTCGCTTTGCCGCGATCTTACACAGGCTGTGTCGAACGCCCTAGCGCCTTTGCTTGCGACAGTTAAAGACGTAGCGTCGCATCCGTCGTATCTGTAGATTTGATGCATTCAATCTCACAAATCGGTGGCTCATGCGCGTGTTCAGTTTTGACGGCGATTACTACGCGAACGAGAAGTCGCTGGGCAGCCGGTTGCGGCGGCGACGGTTCGCCGTGGTTCGGGACATGCTGACAGAGATCGGCCGCCATACATCGCCCATTCGAATTCTGGATATCGGGGGCACCGAACTCTACTGGCGGCCCTTTCTCAAGGATATCGAGGCGTTCAATTGCGAGGTTACCCTGGTTAATCTTGCCAGGGTGGAGGCTGAGAACCCGCGTTTCGTTTCCATGGAGGGGAATGCCACCGGCCTTCCATTTGCAGACAATTCCTTCGATTTTATCCATTCCAATTCGACCATCGAGCATGTGGGCCGCTGGCCGGAAATGCAGGCCATGGCCGGGGAGGTGCGCCGGCTTGCGCCGTCCTATTACCTGCAGGTGCCCTATTTCTGGTTTCCGGTCGAACCGCATTTCCGCGCGCCCTTCTTCCACTGGTTGCCAGAGCAGGTGCGGGCCCGCCTGTTGATGCGGTTTGGGCTCGGCTATGGCGGGCGCCGGCGCGAAACGCTTGACGAAGCGATGATGGCGCTGCAGAGCTCGCAGCTTCTTGATGCGAAGCAGCTCAGGGAGCTGTTTCCCGATGCGGATATTCGCCGTGAACGTTTTCTGGGATTTACCAAGTCGCTGATGGCCGTTCGATATGGCGGGCATTGATCCAGACCGTGAATGCCCCACGTTAACCTTCCGGGCCCGCGCAAGGTCCGGCGGCCATTTCCTGCCGAGCGAACAGCGGAGCCCGCGCGGAACGGCGCCGTTCTTTGCCTCGCGCAAGCGGCCACGCTAGAATTTCCGCGAAGTTTCTCCCTGCGGCAACAAGCCTGTGGGACAATATGCCGGCAATGAAGCATCATGCCGATGGTTTCGAGCGATTGACCGGCGCGCGGTTTCGCCGTCAGGGCAAGGCAGGCAGGGGATCCGGGGGAGTTGTATGAGGCGCGCCGGAAGGCAGTTCGAAGACGGTGAGGTGCTTGCTGCGCCGGACGTGGCTGCGTCCGTCGCCAGCGAGACATGCCCCTCCGACAGGGCCACGGCAGGGGGGGCTGCCGCGGCCCGTGACGACCGGCCGATCTCCAAACGAGTGGTCGAGGACGCCGTCGGGGTCTTCGACGCGCTTGTCATCTGCGTCGCGGCAGTCGTCGCCAAGTGGTTCTATATCGGTTTCGTTCTCCAGTCGGATCAGGACGTGATCCCCTATGCCGCCGTCGGTGCCGTTGGTGCCATTGTTGCGGCGCTCGCGTTCCATTTTCAGGGACTCTATGCCTTCGAGATACTTGCCCGGCCGCGCGGACAGACGCGGCGGCTTCTTGCCGGTCTCGTTCTGACCGCGCTGGCGGTCGTGACGGCCGGCTACTTCCTCAAGATCGGCGAGGACTATTCGCGCGGCTGGTTCATTTCCTGGATTTCATTGTCCGCGCTCATGCTGCTCGCCTTTCACCTGGCGCTCGGCAGGATGTTGCGCCGATGGACGGCGGACGGGCTTTTCGCGCGGCGCGTGCTTGTCTATGGCAGCGGCACCATTGCGGCGCGTCTGACCGAAAAGGCGGCCGGCAACGGATACCAGCTTCAAATTCGCGGGATTTTCGACGATCCGGCAAGCGGCGCCGAGGCGCGGGTTGCGGTTGCCGGTGGGCTGGCGGACCTCATTGCCCATGCGCGCGAAAACCCCATCGACGAGGTGCTGATTGCCTTGCCGCTCGATGAGGTCGAGCGGATTTCGCAACTTGTCGAAACGCTGTCCGTGCTTCCGGTCGATATCCGGCTCTGCCCCAGTGCCGCCGAGATGCGGCGGTCGCCCAAAGCCCTGCTCAATTATCAAGGTCTGACGGTGGTCGAGCTCGAAAGCCGGCCGCTCGACGATTGGGGCCCGATCCTCAAGGCGCTTGAAGACCGCCTGCTGAGTTTTTTTGCCCTGGTCTTCTTCATGCCGTTCATGCTGCTCGTCGCGCTGGCGATCCGGCTCGACAGCAAAGGGCCGGTGCTGTTCCGTCAGCGGCGGCATGGCTTCAACAACACGATCTTTCACGTTTACAAGTTCCGCACCATGCATGTCGTCGAGGACGGGCCGGTCATCGTCCAGGCGCGGCGCGACGATCCCCGCGTGACACGGGTCGGTCGCTTCCTGCGCCGCACCAGCCTCGACGAACTCCCGCAACTGCTGAATGTGTTGCAGGGCGACATGTCGCTGGTCGGGCCCCGGCCGCACGCGCTGGCGCATAACGATCATTATTCAACACTGCTTGAGCGCTACGCCAACCGTCACAAGGTGAAGCCCGGCATTACCGGCTGGGCGCAAGTGAAGGGGTTTCGCGGGGAGACCGAGAGCCCCGAGAAAATGAAAGCGCGTGTCGAACACGACCTCTACTATATCGAGAACTGGTCGCTGTGGTTCGACATCAAGATTCTCGCGATGACGCCATTCTTCGGCTTGGTCGGACGCAACGTGCATTAGTGCTGCCATTTGAGAACGGGCGCGCCATGCGGCGGTCGTCAGGATAGAATATCAGCAGGGCTCACCGTTTCCCTGCCCACCGAATGATATTCAAATCCTGCCTGTGCCATTTCGCCGGGCGTGTAGATGTTGCGCAAGTCGATCATCAAAGGTCGCTTCAGTTCCTGCCGCACGCGATCGAGATCGAGGACGCGGAATTCGTTCCATTCGGTCAGGATCAGCAAGGCGTCGGCACCGGGCATGACGCCATAGGCGTCGCCGGCCCATTCGATATCCTTCAAATACTCGCGCGCCTGACTCATGCCTTCGGGATCGTATGCGCGAATATGTGCGCCCGCCTGTTGAAGCAGCGGCAGGATGTCGAGGCTCGGCGCGTCGCGCATGTCGTCGGTGTTGGGCTTGAAGGTCACGCCCAGCACGCCGATCGTTTTTCCTTCGACGCTCCCCTTGCAGGCCGCAATCACCTTTTCGGCCATGCGGCGCTTGCGTTCGGCATTGGCGGACATCACCGCCTCGACGATCTGGGTCGGGCGGCCGACCTTTCTTGCGGTGCCTGTCAAGGCCAGTGTGTCTTTCGGGAAGCAGGAGCCGCCGAAACCGGCGCCCGCCTGCAGAAACTTTGTACCGATGCGGCTGTCGAGGCCGATGCCGCGCGAGACATCCTGCACGTCGGCGCCGACACACTCGCAGATATCGGCGATCTCGTTGATGAAGGTGACTTTCATGGCGAGGAAGGCGTTGGCGGCGTATTTGATCAGCTCCGCGGTCGCGCGACTTGTATGGACAATCGGCGTCTCGGCCAGCATCAGCGGGCGGTATAGCGCCTGCATTGCCTCGCGGGCGCGCGGCGCGTTCGCGCCGATGACGATGCGGTCCGGCCGCATGAAATCGTCGATCGCGTTGCCCTCGCGCAGAAATTCCGGGTTCGACGCCACATCGAAATCGGCATTGGGGTTTTCCTTGCGAATGATTGCCTCGACCTCGTCGCCGGTGCCGACCGGAACGGTCGACTTGTCGACGACGACCGTGTAGCCGCTCAAATGACCGGCGATGCCGCGCGCCGCCGCATAGACCCATGAGAGGTCGGCGTCGCCATCCTCGCGTGGCGGCGTACCGACACAGATGAAAACCGCATCGCAATCGGGGACCGCTTCGGCGGCGCTGGGTGTGAAGGAAAGGCGGCCAGCCTCGACGTTTCGCGTGACGATGTCATCGAGGCCCGGTTCGTAAATCGGAATCTCGCCGCGACGAAGGCGCGCGATCTTCGTTTCGTCGATTTCGACACAGACAACCTTGTGGCCCAGATCGGCAAAGCAGGCGCCTGAAACCAAGCCCACATAGCCGGTGCCGATCATCGCCACTTTCATCGATCGTTCCTTGTTTGTTTCGCGGCGCTGGTCTTCCCGTGCCGCGGAGCCGGATTCACCGGATTTTTACATCACCGGTCTTTTACAAGCGCCCGCAAATAGGCGCCATAGCTGCTTTTGCCGACGCTGCGGGCGGCTGCCAGCAATTGTTCGGCATCGATATAGCCCGTGCGGTAGGCCACTTCTTCCGGGCTGCCGATCTTCAGATTCTGGCGCTCCTCGATCGTCTCGACGAATTGCGCCGCCTGCAGCAGCGACTGGTGGGTGCCGGTGTCGAGCCAGGTGAAGCCCCGGCCCAGCAGTTCGACCGTCAGCTCGCCGCGCTTCAGATACATCTCGTTCAGCGTCGTGATTTCGAGCTCCCCGCGTGCCGAGGGGCGCACTTCGGCTGCCCTGTCGCAGACATGGGAGTCGTAGAAATAAAGCCCGGTGACGGCGAAGTTCGATTTCGGCTTTTCCGGTTTTTCCTCGATCGAGATCGCATTGCCCTTGTCGTCGAATTCGACAACGCCGTAGCGTTCGGGATCGCGCACCCAGTAGCCGAAAACCGTCGCACCCTTGCCCGGCCGTGCGGCCCGCTGGAGGATCGCCGAGAGGCCGTTGCCGTAGAAAATATTGTCGCCCAGCACCAGGGCGCAGCGTTTGCCGCCGATGAATTCGCGGCCGATGATGAAGGCCTGGGCGAGGCCTTCGGGCTTCGGCTGCACGGCATAGGAAATCGAGATGCCCCACTGGCTGCCGTCATCCAGCAGATGTTTGAAAGCGGCTGCATCCTCAGGTGTCGTGACGATCAATATGTCCCGAATACCGGCCAGCATCAGCGTCGTCAGCGGGTAATAAATCATCGGCTTGTCGTAGACCGGCAGCAATTGCTTCGACACGGCTCTCGTCACCGGGTAAAGCCGCGTGCCGCTGCCGCCGGCCAGAATGATGCCCTTCATACGCTTTCCGCCTTTGTCCGCTTGATGCCGCCCGCCGGTAGCAGCCGGTCGAGCGTGCCGTCAAGCGCTTCTTCCCAGGGCCGCGGTTCGATACCGAAAACGGTTTTGAGTTTTGTGCAATCGAGCGCCGAAAAGGTGGGGCGGCGTGCCGGTGTCGGGTAATCGGCGGCCGGGATCGGCCGGATGCGCGCCGTTGCGCCGCCGCGTACCGCCGCGCCGGCCATGATTGCGCGGGCGAAGCCGCACCAGCTCGTCACGCCGGCATTGCAAAAATGATATGTGCCCCAGATCGGCGCATCCGCCGGTCTTGCCTCGACGGCCGAGGCGGCCAGCGCCAGCAAGGCCTGTGCGATTTCGGTTGCCGAGGTCGGCGAACCGCGCTGGTCGTCGACAACGGCCAGTTCGTCGCGGGTGCTTGCCAGGCGCAGCATCGTCTTGACGAAGTTGTTCCCATGCGGGCTGAAGACCCAGGCCGTGCGCAGGATGATGTGGCGGGGGGCCGCCGCGCGCAGCGCCGCCTCCCCCTCGGCCTTGCTCGCGCCATAGACGCCGAGCGGCGCCACCGGGTCGTCCTCGCGCCAGGGGCGCTCCGATTTTCCGTCGAACACATAATCGGTCGAGATATGGAGCAGCGGAATGCCGGCGCGGTCGCAGGCCTTGCCGAGGATGCCGGGCGCGCGGGCGTTGACGGCCCGGGCCTGTTCGGGTTCGCTTTCGGCGCGGTCGACGGCCGTGTAAGCGGCCGCGTTGACGACCGCATCCGGCTTCGCGGCGGCAATCGCGGCGGCGACGGCTCCGCCATCGGTGATGTCGAGTTCGGCGCGCGGCGGCGCCACAACCGCAAATCCGGCACCCGCGGCCTCGGCTGCCAGTTCGGTGCCGACCTGTCCGCCGGCGCCGGTCACCAGCAGGCGTTTCAAAGTTTTTCCCGCCGCCATCCGCGCTCAATCCGCATCGATCAGACCGAGGCGTTCGCCGCGATAAGATCCTGAGCGCACGCGTTCCCACCAGTCGCGATTGTCGAGATACCATTCAACGGTCTTGCGCAATCCGCTTTCGAAATTCTCGCGCGGCTGCCAGCCCAGTTCGCGCGCGATTTTCGCAGCGTCGATCGCATAGCGCGCGTCATGGCCCGGCCGGTCGGCGACGAAGGTGATGAGATTTTCATACGAGCCTTGCGGCGAGGGCCGCAACTCGTCGAGCAGGCGGCAGATCGACCGCACGATGTCGATATTGGTGCGTTCGGCATTGCCGCCGACATTATAGGTTTCGCCGACGACGCCTTTGGTCGCGATGGCGATCAGGGCGCGGGCATGATCGTCGACATGCAGCCAGTCGCGCACCTGAAGCCCGTCGCCATAGACCGGCAGCGGCTTTCCCTCCAGCGCGTTCAGCACCATCAGCGGGATCAGCTTCTCCGGGAACTGGCACGGGCCGTAATTGTTGGAGCAATTGCTGACGATTGTTGGCAGGCCATAGGTCTCGCGCCAGGCGCGCACCAGATGGTCGGCGCCGGCTTTCGATGCCGAATAAGGTGAGTTCGGCGCGTAGGGGCTCTTCTCGGTGAAGGCGCCCGCCGGCCCCAGCGAGCCGAAGACCTCGTCGGTTGAGATGTGGTGAAAACGGAAGCGCGCTTTCGCCGCACTGTCGAGACCCTGCCAGTGCGCGCGCGCCACTTCCAGCAGATTGGCCGTGCCGACGATGTTGGTCTCGATAAAGGCGGCCGGCCCGTCGATCGAGCGGTCGACATGGGTTTCGGCCGCCAGATGCATCACGATGTCGGGCCTGAAATCCTCGACAACGCTGCGCAAGGCTGACAGATCGCGAATATCGGTGCGCGAGAAACGGTAGCGGATGTTTTCAGACACGCCCGCCAGCGAATCGAGGTTGCCCGCATAAGTCAGGCAATCGACGTTCAGTACCTCGTGATCCGTCTCGCCGATCAGCATGCGGATCACCGCGGAGCCGATGAAGCCGGCGCCGCCGGTTACCAGGATACGCATCGAATACTTCCCCATTTTCAGTGCCGGTCATTGGTGCGGATCCCGGGGCCCGCCCCTAACCGGCATCGTAAACGAAAGGCGTGTCGAAATCCGCCAGGCGCGGCAAGCGCGCGTCCTTTTCGGAAAGGGCCGCCTTGCCGGACGTCACCGGCCAGTCGATCGCCAGCGCCGGATCGTTCCACAATATGCCTGCATCATGAGCTTGTGAATAATAGGCGTCCACCTTGTAAAAGACACGGGTGTCCGGCACACGCGTGCAAAAGCCATGGGCGAAACCCCTGGGGACCAGCAGCTGTTTACCATTTTCGGCGCTGAGCTCGACCGCCACATGGGCGCCGAAGGTCGGCGAACCGCGCCTGATATCGACCGCGACGTCGAGGACCGCCCCCGTCAGCACGCGTACCAGCTTGGTCTGGGCGAAGCCGGGGGTCTGGAAATGAAGGCCGCGGACGGTGCCGGGGGCCGCCGAAAGCGATTCATTGTCCTGGACGAAGTCAATATCGATGCCGGCCTCCGCCAGGACGCGCCGGTTGAAGGTCTCGGCAAACCAGCCGCGCGCATCGCCCAAGCGGCGCGGCCTGACGATGCGGATGCCCGGGATGGCGGTTTCCTCGATTTCGATCATTGAATTGTCCGGGCTGGCAACGGGCAAATGGGGCGGGCAGGGGTCGGATCGTATCGTCACGGGGCGTATATAACAAATTTAGGGTCCGGCACCGCTCCGGTCACCATTTCGCGGCGTTCCGGCTTGCGGGACCCGTCAAAAAAAGCTCAATTCCCGGGGCACCGGAACCGGGTTAGTGTTCCCGTTCATGGCATGGGGGCGACAGTGACCGCAGCAAAACCGAAAACGGCCCTGATCACGGGTGTTACCGGCCAGGACGGGGCGTGGCTGGCGCGGCTGCTGCTCGAGAAGGGCTATATCGTCCATGGGACGAAACGCCGCTCGTCCTCGTTCAACACGCAACGCATCGACGATCTCTATGAAGACCCGCATGTCGCGCATGCGCGCCTTCGGCTGCATTACGGCGACCTGACCGACGCAACCAACCTGATCCGGATCGTGCAGGAGACGCAGCCCGACGAGATCTACAATCTGGCTGCGCAATCCCATGTGCAGGTGAGTTTCGAGACGCCCGAATACACCGCCAATTCGGACGCGGTGGGCACGCTGCGGCTGCTCGAAGCGATCCGCATCCTCGGGATGGAGAAGAAGACCCGCTTCTACCAGGCATCGACCTCGGAGCTTTACGGCAAGGTGCAGGAAACGCCCCAATCGGAGCGGACGCCCTTCTATCCGCGCAGCCCTTATGCGGCGGCAAAGCTCTATGCCTACTGGATCACGGTCAATTACCGCGAAGCCTATGACATGCATGCCTCGAACGGCATTTTGTTCAACCATGAAGGGCCTACGCGCGGCGAGACTTTCGTGACGCGCAAGATCACGCGCGCCGTCGCGGCAATCGAGCTCGGGCTTCAGGACATGCTCTATCTCGGCAATCTCGATGCCAAGCGCGACTGGGGCCATGCGCGCGACTATGTCGAGGGGATGTGGCGGATCGTCCAGCAGGATGAACCGGACGATTATGTGCTCGCCACCGGCGAGACGCATTCGGTGCGCGAGTTCGTGGAGCTCGCCTTTGCCGAAACCGGACGGCGGATCGAATGGAAAGGCCGCGACGCCGACGAACAGGGGATCGATGCCGCGACCGGCAAGGTTCTCGTCAAGGTCGATCCGCGCTATTTCCGTCCCACCGAGGTCGACCTGCTGCTGGGCGATCCGCGCAAGGCGCATCAGAAGCTCGGATGGCGACACAGCACGAGCTTTCCCGAACTTGTGTCCGAGATGGTGGCCTCCGACCTCAAGGCCGTTGCGCTGGAGCAGGACCGCAAGGGGCGTTATGACTGAGCCGGCCGCATATGCGCTTGACGGCAAACGGGTCTATGTGGCCGGCCATCGGGGCATGGTCGGGTCGGCCATTCTGCGCCGGCTCGAGCGGGAATCCTGCGAGGTGCTGGTCGCCGGCCGCGCGCAGGTGGATCTCCGCCGCCAGGCGGATGTCGAGGCATGGATGGAGACGCATCGTCCGCAGGCGGTGTTTGTGCCGGCCGCGACGGTCGGCGGCATCCTCGCCAATGATCAGCGGCCGGCCGAGTTCCTCTACGACAATCTGATGATCGAGGCCAATCTCATTCAGGCCGCATGGCGCGCGGGCGTCGAGAAGCTGCTCTTTCTCGGTTCGTCCTGCATCTATCCGAAGCTCGCGCCGCAGCCGATGTCCGAAGAGGCATTGTTGACCGGGCCGCTCGAGCCGACCAATCAATGGTATGCGGTCGCCAAGATCGCCGGCATCAAGCTCTGCCAGGCCTATCGTCGTCAATATGGCTGCGACTTCATTTCGGCCATGCCGACCAATCTCTACGGTCCCGGCGACAATTTCGACCTGCAATCCTCGCATGTGCTGCCGGCGCTGATCGCCAAGATGCATGCGGCGCGCGAAGCGGGCGCCGCAAGCGTGACGCTTTGGGGCACCGGTACGCCGAAGCGCGAGTTTCTGCATGTCGACGATTGTGCGGACGCGCTGGTTCATCTGATGAAGACCTATTCGGAAGAGGATCACATCAATGTGGGCTCGGGCAGCGACCTGTCGATCCGCGAGCTCGCGGAGCTTGTGCGCGATGTTGTCGGCTATCGGGGCGAGATCGTGACCGATCCTTCCAAGCCCGATGGCACCCCGCGCAAGCTGATGGACGTTTCCCGCCTCACCGCCCGGGGCTGGAAGGCCCGGATATCGCTCGATGAGGGGGTGCGGGAGGTCTATCGCTGGTATTGCGACCACCTGCCGGTCGCCTCCGGCCGGTAAATTGTCCAAAGGCACCGGCCGTCGCATCTGTTGCTCCGCCGGGGCTCATGGTAAAAGCCCTGTACAACCCGCCCCTGAAGGCCCCTTTCCACCCCCCGGACAAGCCCGCCTTGACGCAAGCAACGCCGCTCAAACGCAACAATTTTGCTGGCCATGCGCCGGTGGCCCTGATTACCGGCATTACGGGGCAGGATGGGGGGTATCTTGCCGCCTTCCTGCTCGAAAAGGGCTATGTGGTCCACGGGATCTCGCGCGACGTGTCGCGGCTCGATCGCGGCCGGTTTGCCCATATTGCCGATCTCAACCGGCGGCTTTATCTGC
>JAHCKB010000399.1 GCA_026125985.1 Bradyrhizobium sp. | reverse complement strand
AAGGGGTCAAGAACCAGATTGCGCCAACAGGGAGTGACGATGACGATCGCGACCGCCGCCCGGGACATCAAGCCGCCGCTAGCCCCCTTCGTGTCCTCGGTGATGCAGATCGAGCCGCAATGGATCGACTACAACGGCCATCTCAACATGGCCTACTACAACGTGATGATGGACCGCGCCATCGACGAGTTCTGGCTGCAGCTCGGGATCGGGCCGGCCTACAAGAAAGAGCGTCACGGCTCGACCTTCACCGCCGAATGCCATGTGCGCTATTTGCGGGAGGTGCATCTGGGCGACCCCGTGCAGGTCACCGTCTACCTGCTCGGCGCCGACGAGAAGCGCCTGCACACCTTCGAGGAATTGCGCCATGCAGGAGAAGGATGGCTCTCGGCGACGTCGGAGAACATCTCGCTCCACATCGACATGACGGCGCGCAAGGTGGCGCCGTTTCCAGCCGATATCCGCGCACGCATCGCCGAAATCGTGAATATCCACGCCGCGACGCCGCGGCCGGAGGGCATCGGCCGCAAGGTGGCGATGCCCTCGAAGTAGGTGCCGCGTCAGACGCTACTTCGTCCGCGAACGAGGCCGACGACGGCCGAGATCAGGAACAGCACGATGGCGATGAAGAAGATCGTCTTGGCGATTTCGATGGAGACGCCGGCGACGCCGCCAAAGCCCAGAATACCGGCGATCAGCGCGACGACGAGAAACGTTACAACCCAGCTCAGCATGGCCCTTTCCTCTCTTTGCGCGGGGCGCGCCGATGCGCCTCGCCATGCCCGGTCAATGCCGGGCGGGTAGCGGAAGTTCCGAACCTCGGATGCCGAAAATTGTTCGTGAGAAGGGAACGAAATCGCGTCCGGATTCGCGGCGATAAAACCTGTCGAAACGGCCGATCGGGCCCTATATGTACGGCAATCCCTGCTAAGAAGGCTCCCCTGTAGCGCGCCACGGTGCCATCGTGGCAAAACCTGATTCGCCATGACCGAGCCGAGCAAACTGTCCCGCGCAAGCGTTCCCGAGCACCAGCCCATGGCTGGCGGGATCGCTGCGCGTGCGCGCGCGGCAGCCGGACCGCAATATCTCAACGGCCTCAATCCCGAGCAGCGCGAGGCGGTGGAGACGCTGGACGGCCCGGTGCTGGTGCTGGCCGGCGCAGGTACCGGCAAGACGCGCGTGCTCACCACCCGCATCGCTCACATCCTGAGCCAGGGCCGCGCCCGTCCGCATGAAATCCTGGCGGTGACCTTCACCAACAAGGCCGCGCGCGAGATGAAGGGCCGGCTCGGCCAGATGCTCGGCCATGCTGTCGAAGGCATGCCGTGGCTCGGCACCTTCCACGCCATCGGCGGCCGTATCCTGCGCTATCATGCGGAACTTGCGCAGCTCAAATCCAACTTCACCGTGCTCGACGTCGACGACCAGGTGCGGCTCCTGAAGCAGCTCCTGCAGGCGGAGAACATCGACGACAAGCGCTGGCCGGCGCGCATGCTGGCGGGTCTGATCGACGGCTGGAAGAACCGGGGGCTGACGCCGTCGCAGGTGCCGCCGGGCGAAGCCGCTGTTTTCGCCAACGGCAAGGGCGGCAAGCTCTATACGTCCTACCAGGAGCGGCTGAAGATCCTCAACGCGGCCGATTTCGGCGACCTTCTGCTGGAGAACATCCGGATCTTCCGCGAACACCCCGACGTGCTGCGCAGCTATCAGAGCCGCTTCAAATTCATTCTGGTCGACGAATATCAGGACACCAACGTCGCGCAATATCTGTGGCTGCGGCTGTTGTCGCAGGCGCCGTCTTCTCTCACCTCTCCCCGCCTGCGGGGAGAGGTCGATGCACGAAGTGCATCGGGTGAGGGGGAATCTCCAATAGCTGCGCTGGCGGGGACGACCCCTCACCCCGACCCTCTCCCCGCTAGCGGGGAGTGGGAGAAGACCCCGCCCAAGAACATCTGCTGCGTCGGCGACGACGACCAGTCGATCTATGGCTGGCGCGGCGCCGAGGTCGACAACATCCTGCGCTTCGAACACGATTTTCCCGGCGCGAAAGTGATCCGCCTCGAGCGCAACTACCGCTCGACCGGCCATATCCTCTCCGCCGCCTCGCACCTGATCGCGCATAATGAAGGCCGGCTCGGCAAGACACTGCGCACCGAGGATGTCGACGGAGAAAAGGTCACCGTCACCGGCGCGTGGGACTCGGAAGAAGAAGCTCGCGCCATCGGCGAGGAGATCGAGGAGCTGCAGCGCGCCAGGGAGAATCTCAACGAGATCGCCATCCTCGTCCGCGCTTCCTTCCAGATGCGCGAGTTCGAAGATCGATTCGTCACGCTCGGCCTGCCTTACCGCGTGATCGGCGGCCCGCGCTTCTACGAGCGCGCCGAAATCCGCGATGCGCTGGCTTATCTGCGCACCATCAATTCACCGGCCGACGATCTCGCCTTCGAGCGCATCATCAACGTGCCCAAGCGCGGGCTTGGCGATGCCACCGTGCAGCTCCTGCACGACCACGCCCGCAAGCGCCGCATTTCGCTATTCGATGCCGCCCGCGCCGTGGTCGAGACCGACGAGCTGAAGCCGAAGGCGCGCGGCTCCCTGCGCGGTCTCGTGCAGCAGTTCGACCGCTGGCGCGCCCAGAGCGAAGTCACCTCGCATACGGAGCTTGCCGAAATCGTGCTCGACGAGAGCGGCTATACCGAGATGTGGCAGAAGGACCGCTCCGCGGACGCCGCCGGCCGTCTGGAGAACCTGAAGGAGCTGGTGCGCTCCATGGAGGAATTCGAGAACCTGATCGGTTTCCTCGAACACATCTCGCTGGTCATGGACCGCGAGGACGGCGCGCAGGAAGAAGCGGTTTCGCTGATGACGCTGCACTCCGCCAAGGGGCTGGAATTCGACAACGTGTTCCTGCCCGGCTGGGAAGAAGGCCTGTTTCCCAGCCAGCGTACGCTTGACGAGCAGGGCCGCGCGGGCCTCGAGGAGGAACGCCGCCTCGCCCATGTCGGGCTGACGCGGGCGCGCCGCCGCGCCAAGATTTTCTTCGCCACCAACCGCCGCATCCACGGCACCTGGTCGACCACGATCCCCTCGCGCTTCCTCGACGAACTGCCGGCGCAAAGCGTCGAGATCACGGAATCCAAGGGCGGTTCGGGTTGGGGCGGCGCCGGCGGCTACGGCCCCTCGCGCTTCGACGACGTCGAATCGTTCGGCTCCAGCTACACCACGCCGGGCTGGCAGCGCGCCCAGGCCAACCGCGCCCGCAACCGCGGCGGCCAGGCCCGCGGCGGCTTCAGCGAAGACCAGTCGTCATTCGCCTCGGGCGGCTTTTCGCCCAACAAGCGTGGCCCCTTGGTGATCGAGGGCGAGCTGGTGGCGAAATCCACCTCCGTTTCCGAATTCTCGCTGGACGATCGCGTCTTCCACCAGAAATTCGGCTACGGCCATGTGGTGAAGATCGACGGCAACAAGCTCACCATCGCCTTCGACAAGGCCGGCGAGAAGAAGGTGGTCGACAGTTTCGTTGAGCGGGTGTGAGCAAGCGGGTCTGACACGCCGCGTTGTCACGGCAACAGTGCCGTGGACACCGTGCTGC
>JAHCKB010000398.1 GCA_026125985.1 Bradyrhizobium sp. | reverse complement strand
GTCGAGGCGACGCCAGCGACCACGGGCACGCGATGCCTGGCCGCGGCGATGGTGGTCTCGACCACCGCCGTGCGCTGCGCCGCATTCAGATAGGCGAATTCACCGGTCGAGCCGAGCGGGGTCAGGCCGTGCACGCCGGACGCGATGAGATCGTCGCACAGCTTCTCCAGCACTTTCGTGCGGATCTGGCCGGTGGGATCGATGGGGGAGACGAGGTAGGGAAAGACGCCGTGGAAGTCGGTCATGACGACCGATTTTAGAACCTGGCACCCGAGCAGGTCAAACGCGCCTGGAACGAGATGGCCCGGAGCCAGGAACTCCGGGCCATCGTGGCATCACCAGCCGTAACGAACAGCCGGATAGCCATAGTAGCCGGGGCCGCCGTAGTAGACGACGCCGGGAGCGTAGTAGCCGTAGCCGTTGTACAGGTAGGTATCGGCGGCGATCGCGGCAGCGGTGGCCGCAGCGATGGCGACGGCCGGACGCACGACGCGCGCGCCGCGCAGCCCGCGCGCTTCTGCAGGCACGGAAACGGAAGCCGCAAGCGTCGCAGCCGCGACGAGCATCAAGGCAAATTTCTTCATGGTCAGCCCCTTTGGGTTACGCCCCATAGACGGGATGGGAATGGAAAACGGTCGTTCGATCCGCCTGACAAAACCCTAGACGGACCCGCCAAAGAGTTATGTGATACACATCACATAACCTCGTACCCAACCACGCGCGAGCAACTTCACGCACGGGATCAACGACTTTCGACCCTGGTGAACCCGCCTTTCCGACCCAGACACCAATCGCAGGCGCCGGTCGAAGCCAGGAGAAAACGATTGAAAAAAATACTTCTGCTCGCCTTGTCGCTGACCACTCCAGCCTTCGCCCATGACCCTTTGCTCACCGAAGGTTTCGCCGAGGGCTTCACCTTTCATTCGGTGTTCGCAAAGGGCCACAGGATCGATAAAGACGGTGCAACCGTCTATGCGCAAAATGGCGAGGGCAACACTCACATATCGGCCGTGCGGCCCGGCGCGGTGCCCTGCGTCTTCATCTCGAGTTCGCTCAACCTCAACGAAGGGACTGCCGGCGCGCCGATCGTGATGCTGGAAGATACCTACGACCTGCGAAACATATCTTTCGCCGTAGACCGCAAGCACCAGTTCGCGCCGCCCGGTGGAGCCTACCTCACCATGAAGGGGCCGGGCGTTCTCTGCCGCGTCTCGACCGGCGGTTCGGCCGGCAAGCTCACGCGCACGGTAGAATGCGAAGACAGCATCGAAGTGACGATCGAGCCGCAGATGATGCCGGCATTCACGGCGACCTCCGCCAGGCTGAAGGCCCTCTGCAACTGGAAGTGAGGCGCCGGGTCAGAGCCGGATGAGCCGCACCCTTGTGCCCCAGGGGTCGCCCACCTCGATTCCTCCCGCCACGGTCGCGATTTCGCCGCCCGCCTTGCGCAGCCGCTCCTCCTGCGCCGCAAACACATCCGGCCTCTCGATCTCCAGCGAAAACCATCCGAGGCCGGTCGCCCGGTCGTCACGACGGCCGGCGCCCGCACTCTGCCAGACGTTGAGGCCGAGATGATGATGATAGCGGCCGGACGACAGGAAAGCCGCGCCCTGGCGTTCGCGCGTGGGATCGAAGCCGATGGTGTCGCGATAGAAGCCATTGGCCTGAGCGATATCTCCGACCCGCAAATGCATGTGGCCGATGCGCAAGCCGTCCGGCGCCTTCGCATAGTCGCTGACCTTGGTGCCGGTGAGCGAGACGAGATCGTCGATGTCGAGTTGATCGGTGCCCATAGTCACCGTATCGCCGCTCCACTGCCAGAGCGCGGGATCGCGGTCGGCATAGACCTCGATGCCGTTGCCCTCGGGGTCGTCGAGATAGACGGATTCGCTGACGCGATGGTCGGCAAAGCCCGTCAGCGGCACGAGATGCATCGCGGCATGCACCAGCCAGCGCGCCAGATCCTTGCGTGTCGGCATCAGGAAAGCAGTGTGATAGAGGCCCGCGGCTCGCTTCGATTCTGCCGCCGCGTCGGGATGCGCCTCGAGCACCAGGAGCTTCACGCCGCCCGCTCCCAGCGTCGCCGAGGCCGCGCTGCGCTCCATCACGGCAAGCCCGATCACATCGCGATAGAAATCGGCGACCGGATCGAGCCTGCGCACCCGCAGGGTCACCATGCCGATCCGCATGGGCGTGCGGTTGGCAAAGGTCGGCCCGCCGACCAAATTGCCTTCGGCGCGAGCGGCAGCCGCGGCAGCTGCGGCCAGCGAGGAGGCGCCGGCCATTTGCAGGAGGGTACGCCGGGTCATATCGAAATTCATCACAGATCTTGTTTCGGTTGATTTCGTCCGATCTATCACATCTTCATTCCGATGCCGCCCACGAAGTCAGAGGCCACGGTCACATCTTCGTCGGCGTTTCTTGCAGGGTTGTGCGGCGACCGGCTAGAAGCACCGGCCGGCACCTGTCGCATCCGCAATCGGCCACTTGGCAGCCGGCCGGATCGAACCGTGAAGTTGAGAACCAATCGATGACCCTGAAATTTTCGCGGCGGCATCTCGCGAAACTCGCCGGCCTCTCCGCGCTCGGGCTGGCGATGCCGGCCGGCGCCGCGGAGAAGAAGGGCAAACCAGCGCCAGAACGCTTCGCGCCCGCGCCTTTCCCGAAGGGCTTTGTCTGGGGCACGGCCACCTCGTCCTATCAAATCGAGGGCGCGACCGCCGAAGACGGCCGCGGCCCCTCGATCTGGGACACCTTTTCGCACACGGCCGGAAAGATCGCCGACCACAGCAATGGCGACCGCGCCAACGAGCACTACCATCGCTACCAGGAGGACGTCGCCCTCATCAGGTCGCTCGGCGTCAAGGCCTACCGGTTCTCGATCGCCTGGCCACGCGTATTTCCGGAAGGCACCGGAACGCCCAACCCCAAGGGGCTCGACTTCTACAATCGCCTGATCGACGAATTGCTCGCCAACGGCATCGAACCCTACGCGACGCTCTATCACTGGGACCTGCCCCAGGCGTTGCAGGACCGCGTCGGCGGCTGGCTCTCCAGCGATACGTCAAAAGCCTTCGGCGATTACGCCGGTCATGTTGCCGCGCGCATCAGCGACCGGGTGAAGAATATCTTCACGATCAACGAGGCCGGACGCTTTCTCGAATTCGGCTATGGTTTGGGCATCGATGCCCCGGGCCTGAAACTGCCGGCCGGTGAATTGAACCAGGCGCGCCACAATGTCGTGCTCGGCCATGGACTGGCCGTACAGGCGATCCGAGCCGTCGCGCGCAAGGGCACCAGAGTGGGCCCCGCCGAGAATATCGCAACCTGCGTGCCCGCCTTCGCGACGGCGGAAAACATCCGCGCCACGGAGCTTGCTACGCGCGAAATGAACGCAGGCCTCCTCGGCGTCATGCTGGAGGGAAAGTACACCGACGGCTTTCTGGAATATGCCGGCAGCAACGCGCCCAAATTCACCGCCGAGGAGCTGAAGATCATCGGCTCGAAGAACGATTTCGTCGGCCTCAACATCTACGCGCCGCAATTCTACATCGCCGCCTCCGATCGGAAGCCGGGCTGGAGCTTGCTGCCGTTTCCTGCCTC
>JAHCKB010000397.1 GCA_026125985.1 Bradyrhizobium sp. | reverse complement strand
ACCATATAAGGCCCACTATCGCGACGGAATAAGACCGGCGCGACCTCCCGAAGCGGCCCCATTTCTCCGGGACGAATCGCGACCAAAGCCCTCTTGCGCCGAGGCTCGGGATGGTCAAAGTGGCGCGTTCGCGCGGTGCACCAAGAGCACCCGCGAGGAGTTTCCTGATGATTGGTCTAGTGCTTGTGACCCATGGGCGCCTTGCCGACGAGTTCAGGGCGGCGCTGGAACATGTGATGGGTCCGCAGAAGCAAATCGAAGCCGTGACGATCGGCGCGGAAGACGATTCCGATCTGTGCCGGAACGACATCATCGAGGCGGTGAACCGCGTCGACAGCGGCGACGGGGTGGCCATCCTCACCGACATGTTCGGCGGCACGCCCTCCAACCTCGCCATTTCCTGCATGAGCCGTCCCAAGGTGGAAGTGCTCGCGGGCATCAATCTTCCCATGCTGGTCAAGCTCGCCAAGGTGCGCGAGGAGCGCTCGCTGCCCGACGCCATCGCCATGGCCCAGGAAGCCGGGCGCAAATACGTCACCATCGCCAGCCGGGTGCTCGCCGGCAAATGAGCGACGACGCGGCGCCCGCCAACAATGCCGGGGCAGCCGTGCCGCCCGACGCGATCTCCCGTGAACTGCTGATCGTCAACAAGCGCGGCCTGCACGCCCGCGCCTCGGCCAAGTTCGTCCAGCTGGTCGAGAAATTCGAGGCGGAGGTCTGGGTGACGCGCGGCAGCGAGACCGTCGGCGGCACCTCGATCATGGGATTGATGATGCTGTCGGCCGCACCGGGCACCACGATCCTGGTTTCCGCAAAAGGCCCCGAGGCACAAGCCGCGCTCGACGCCATTGCCGCGCTGGTGGCCGACAAGTTCAACGAGGAAGGTATCTAGGCCCGCCTCAGAACGGGTTGGTCACGATGCCCCCATCGACGCGGAGCGCCGCGCCATTGGTGGCGCTCGAGGCCTTCGAGCAGAGATAGCAGATCAGGTTGGCGACCTCTTCCGGCATGGCGTAACGCTGCAACAGCGAGGCCGGCCGCCGCTCGGAGAAAGTGCGCGCGACGAGATCCTCGACCGTGGTCCCCATGTTCTTGGCGCGCGCGGCCAGACGCGTCGGCGCCATCTCGACCCAGGTCGGCCCAGGCAATACCGAATTCACCGTGACATTCGTGCCCTTGGTGTACTCGGCCGCGCCGCGCGCGATGAACAACTGCGCGGCTTTGGAGAAGCCGTAGTGCACCATCTCCTTCGGCACGAAGATGCCGGACTCGCTGGAGACGAACACCACGCGGCCCCAGTCCTTGTGGTCCAGCATCCGCTTCAGATAATGCCGCGTCAGCCGCACGCCGCTCATGACATTGACCTCGAACATCTTCGACCAGTCGGCGTCCTCGATCTCGAAGAACGGCTTCGGCTCGTAGATGCCGAGATTGTTGACGAGGATGTCGACCTCGGGGAATTGCCTGGCGATCGCCGCGCAGCCGTCGGCTCCGCCGAGATCGAAGACCGCCGCCTGCAATTTTGCCTTCGGCGTGGCTTTCCTGATTTCCGCGATCGCTCCATCCACCGCGGCGCGCTCGCGTCCATTGACGATGACCTCTGCACCCATCCCGGCCAGTCCCTTGGCGGAAGCGAGCCCGATGCCGCGCGTGGAGCCGGTGACGAGCGCCAGCTTGCCTGAAAGATCGATATCCATGGTCAGCCTCCCCTAGGCCCCGGCGTTAATTCGCCGGTGGCACGATGTAGATTTTCCAGATTCGCGAAGGACCGGGACGGCCGCGAAAGAACCGCCGCGTCGTCATCAGCAGCCGCTCGGCGCCGGCCGCATTTTTGGCCATCCAGTCCTCGCATGCCGGCAGGTTCCAGGTGGTTTGTGTATCGCAGACGCCGATGAAGCCGCGACGTTTGGCCTCCTCGAGCGGGATGAGGCCCGCCGACCATTCTCCGCCGGGCGCGAGCGGCACCGGATGGTCGGGGCTGTAAAACGACAGCGCATTGCCGACGTCCATATTGCCGGCAGCAACGGCCCAGCGCGTACCGAATCGGGAGCGCCAAGCCTGCGTCAGCTCCTGCGCCAGCTCCGATCGCGCGACATAGGTCGCAGGCCCGCCGGAGTTGAAGACCATCTCCTGCCTCGCGATCCAGGGCGAGGCAGCCAGCACGCCGAGCGTGATCACCAGCCAGATCGCCGTGATGTTGAACAGTGCGAGACGCCGGATCCGCAGCACCGGCAGCGCTGCGAACGCCAGCGGGGTCAGGAAGAACAGCGATATTCCCCAATCGGTCTTGAGGTAGACCACGAGAATCAGGGCACCGAGCGGCGGGCCGACCGCAACGATGAACTGGATGATCCAGACATTCAGGGCCTGCGCCAGGTCGACGCCCGCATTCGGCCCCCGCGACCAGGTGCGTGCGATCACGGCAGCCGGCGACCACCAGCGCCGACCCAGGGTCAATGCAAGCAACGCAAGCAAAACGGGCGCCGCCAGCAGTGCGAGATTGTGCAGGGCATAGCCGATCACGAGATGCACGGTCATCTCGCGGGTAACGTGCGAATAGACGTCGCCGGCATAGGTGAACGGCGCAAAGTCCGCCTGCTTGAGCCAGACGAGATGCGGGCTCAGCGCCGCCACCAGCGTTGCGATCGCAACCCAGGGCGCGGGCGAGGCGAGGAAGCGCCGCCGCTCGGGATGGATCAGCGCGGCAAGCCCGATGGCGCCGATCATGGTCACCACCCAGTACTTGGTCATCAACGCCAACGCGCCGGCAAGACCGAGCCAGACTCCGGATTTCACGTCGCGCTTTTCGAACGCGTCGAGATAGGCCAGCACCACCAGCGGCAGCGTGACGAGCTGCAACAGATCGGCGTTGTACTTGAAACCCTTGAAATTGAAGATCGGATAGAGCGCGAGCATCACGACGACGAAGAACGCGCGCCGCCGGTCCACCACGCGCAGCGCCGTGAACCAGGAAATCACGATGCCGGACGCCAGCACCGTCATCGCCAACGCATAGGTCGACCAGTCCCTCACCGGGAACAGCTCGAACCAGAGGCCCGCGACCCAGCCGGACAGCGGCGGATGCTTGCCATAGCCCCACTGCAGTTGCTGGCCCCAGGCATATGCCTCGGCGACGTCCATATGGACGTCCTGGGCTGCCTTGAGATTGATCAGAATCAGCGTCCACAGCACGGCATGCGCCGCCGCAAAGCCGACCACAAACCGGATCGCGCCCCTGGGATCGACGGCGCGCAGGTAAAACCAGGCTGCCAGCCGACGCAGTGAAAGCCAGGGCATGGCGCGCGCCGCCGCGAATGAAAACGAGGCTGTCGACATGCCCCCTGCGTAGCGGTTTTTTGCAGCGAGTGGAATCAGCTTGAAGTGAACAAACGCGCTGGGAAACGGCCCATAATGGTTGCCCGGAGAGGGTCGCGGGTGCTATCCCGCCGCCCATGACGACCGTCCCCATTTCCAACATCCGCAACTTCTCCATCGTCGCGCATATCGACCATGGCAAATCGACGCTGGCCGACCGCCTGATCCAGATGACGGGCGGGCTGTCCGATCGCGAAATGGCGGGCAAGGAGCAGGTGCTCGATTCGATGGATATC
>JAHCKB010000396.1 GCA_026125985.1 Bradyrhizobium sp. | reverse complement strand
ATTTTGGCGGTTGCCGCTGCCAGGCCTTTGCGCTGACAGGCGATGCCGGCAACACCGATCCGGCCTGCTCGTTCTCGCCGCTGCATGAGGCGATCTTTCACCAGGCCGAACAGGATGCCGCATCCGGTCAAAACCTGCTGCTCTACCGCAATTTTGCGGGCGGCACGCTCGAAACGGAAAGCAACCATGGCGCCTGATATTGACGCCCGGCGATCGCGCGCCGATCTGTTCGCACCGCTGACCTCGGAGCATCTGCCGGTCGATGGCGGCCACGAAATCCATGTCGAAAGCGTCGGCCGGATCGGCGGCATGCCTGCGGTTTACCTGCACGGCGGGCCCGGCAGCGGTTGCCAGAGCGATCATCGCCGCCTGTTCGATCCCGAGCGTTTCCATGCCGTGCTGTTCGACCAACGCGGTGCCGGCCGCAGCCGGCCCAAGGGCGGACGCGAACACAACACGCTGCCGCACCTGATCGCCGACATGGAGGCGATCCGGAACAAATTCGGGTTCGAGCGCTGGATGGTGGTCGGCGGCTCCTGGGGCGCGACGCTGGCGCTCGCCTATGCACAGGCCCATCCGAACCGCGTGAGCGCCATCGTGCTGCGGGCGACTTTTCTCGGCACGGTCGAGGAAATCGCCGATGGCTTTCTGAATTCGCTGCCGCGTCTCTATCCCGGCCTCTCCGAGGATTTCCTGAGCCTGCTTACGCCAGAGGAACGCAACCAGCCGATACAGTCCTATTTCCGCCGCATCCTCGATCCCGATCCGGCTGTCCACGGCCCGGCGGCGCGGGCGTGGCACGATACCGAGCGCATTCTTTCCGAACATTCGCCGAGCCGCACGCGGCTCGACCTCGATGCGCTGAAATCGTCGCATGCGATGCCCGCGACGCCCTTCATGGAGGCGCATTACTTCTCCAACAACTCCTTCATGAAGCCGAACCAGTTGATGGCGGAAGCAAGCAGGCTTGCCGGAATCCCCGGCATCATCGTGCAAGGCCGTTACGACCTGCTCTGCCCGCCCAGGATTTCGCATGTGCTGGCAGCCATCTGGCGCAACGCCGAAATCCGCATCGTCGACGGCGCCGGCCACACGCTCTACGATCCCGGCGTTCGCGACGCGGTGATGCGGGCGATTGCCGACATGGCCACGAGGATCCAGTAATAGGAGCGACACATGCCGATCGCCGGAAAGGGCATGCTACTGACGTCGATGGATATCGGTGCCGCGCACGAAGCCGAATTCAATCGCTGGTATGACCGCGAACATCTGCAGGAGCGTGTCGCGATCGACGGTTTCCTCGAAGCCCGGCGCTACGTTGCCCATGTCGGCTTACCGAAATATCTCAGCCTCTATTCCACCGCGACCTTCGAGGTGCTGGACAGCCCGGCCTATCGAGAGGCGCTGGCCAACCAGACGGCATGGTCCAAAGCCAATATCGGCCGGTTCAAGAACATGATCCGCGCGGTGGCGCGCATCACCATCAGCCGCGGCGTGGGACGGGGCGCTGCGCTTGGCATCATTCGCCTCCGCCCCGGCGGCGGCCAGGACAAGCTACGCGCCGAGCTCGATGAACTGCTCGATCCGGCCGATCTCGACGGCATCATTTCCATGCACCTGATCGAGAGCGATCCGGCCTTGTCGAAACCGCTCACCAAGGATGCCGATACATCCAGTCCCGGCGCCGGCGACTGGTTCGCGCTGATTGACGCCACCAGCGTCCACGCGCTTCCGAAGGCCGCCGCGCGCATCGTTGAGCATGCCGCCATCAAGCCCCTGGTGGTGACGAACGGCACCTATCGGCTGCTATTCGATCTCGCCCGGAGCGATCTCCCGGGCTGATTTGCGGTGCAGCGCATTTGCTGCACCGCCGCAAATCCGGTTCGACACCCAGGTTTGAGCAGCGCAGCGATGAAAACCCGCGACGAGGCCAATTTGCCCTTTGTACAGGCTCTGGAATGGCTCTAATAAAGCAAGCCTATGATCCAAATCAGAAACGAGAAGGACGCGGCTTAAGCGTTCGGAGCAATGACAAGGCCGCGTCGTCCTTGAAACGGCGCGGACAAGGGAAGAATGAAACCGACCGACATTTCGGCTCCCGACTACTTTCACAAGGTGGTCGATTGCCAGTGGGCTTGTCCCGCGCATACCCCCGTTCCTGAATACATCCGCTTGATCGCTGAAGGCCGCTACAGCGATGCCTACATGATCAACTGGAAATCCAACGTGTTTCCCGGAATTCTCGGACGCACCTGCGACCGTCCATGCGAACCTGCCTGCCGTCGCGGACGCGTCGAGGAAAACCCGGTGGCCATTTGCCGCCTCAAGCGCGTCGCCGCCGACTTCAAGGACGACGTCAAGCATCGCATGCCGAAGCCGGTTGCGAAGAATGGCAAGCGCGTTGCGCTGGTCGGCGCAGGCCCCGCCTCGCTTGCGGTCGCCCGCGATCTGGCGCCGCTCGGCTATCACTGCACCGTGTTCGATTCTGATCCGAAACCCGGCGGCATGATGCGCAGCCAGATCCCGAAGTTCCGGTTGCCTGACTCCGTGATCGACGAGGAGACCGACTACGTCCTCAACCTCGGCGTCGAGTTCAAGGGCGGCCACCGCATCGACAGCCTGAAGAAGCTGCTCGCCGAGAATTACGACGCGGTCTTCGTCGGCTCCGGCGCGCCGCGCGGCCGCGAGCTCGACATTCCCGGCCGCAAGGAGGCGGCAAGCCATATCCACATCGGCATCGAGTGGCTCGCTTCGGTTTCGTTCGGCCACACCGACAAGATCGGTCGCCGCGTCATCGTGCTCGGCGGCGGCAACACCGCCATGGACTGCTGCCGCTCCGCCCGCCGCCTCGGCGGCGAGGACGTCAAGGTCATCGTCCGCTCCGGCTTCGAGGAGATGAAGGCCTCGCCGTGGGAGAAGGAAGATGCCATGCATGAGGACATCCCGATCCTCAATTTCATGGTGCCGGTCGCCTTCATCCACGACAACGGCAAGCTCACCGGCGTCACCTTCCAGAAGGTGAAGGCCGAATACGACGCCAAGGGCCGCCGCAACCTCGTTCCCTCCGGCGAGCCCGACCAGACCATCGAATGCGACGATGTGCTGGTCGCTGTCGGCCAGGAGAACGCCTTCCCCTGGATCGAGCGTGATTGCGGCATCGAGTTCGACAAGTGGGGCATGCCGAAGGTCGATCCGAAGACCTTCGTCTCGACCAACCCGAAGGTGTTTTTCGGCGGCGACGCGGCGTTCGGTCCCAAGAACATCATCTGGGCGGTGGCGCACGGCCACGAGGCCGCGGTGTCGATCGACAAGATGCTCAATGGCGAGGACATCGCCGACCGCCCCCTGCCCGCCGTCGAGGTGGTCAGCCAGAAGATGGGCATCCACGAATGGTCCTATGACAACGCCATCGAGCCCGACCACCGTTACAAGGTGCCGCTGCGCGACAAGGTGGTGGCGCTGAAAGACATCAAGGCCGAAGTCGAACTCGGCTTCGACGTCAATCTGGCGCTCAAGGAAGCCGGCCGCTGTCTGAACTGCGACATACAGACGGTGTTCGCGGCTGAGCTCTGTATCGAGTGCGACGCCTGCGTCGACATCTGCCCGATGGATTGCATCACCTTCACCGACAACGGAGAAGAGAAG
>JAHCKB010000395.1 GCA_026125985.1 Bradyrhizobium sp. | reverse complement strand
CTTGCACTATTTGACCGTGACTACCGGTCAAAAGTGGAGATGGATAAGTTCCTCGCCGACATGCAGGCTGAAGGAATCAAATGCCTAGTTTTTGAGCGAAAGGAAATTGAAAATTACGTACTGAGCCGCGAAACTTTAACAAGAGCCATAGAGAAACGCCAAGATCAGCGACTGATTGACTCTCAAAAGCTTTCAAGACGGCAAATCGAGCGTCTCATCTTAGTCACGTCGGAGCAATTTAAGCATGAAACCCACTCTCAAATAGCTAGCCAAAGAGCAGCCTTCTTGCAGCGATCGAGAACGAAACTCGATGCAAGCACCATTCACAAGGAAACAGCGGTTGCTTTTGAACGTGGCTGGCGAGATCTCGATACCAGGCTCACAATGCTGCCGGGGAAGGAGTTCATAGCTCAGCTTTCCGCTCGACTACAAAAGACGAAGGGCTTTTCAATAACGGTGAACATGCTTGTCGACGAAATGTCGATTAGCGAGGTGCCTGCTGACCTGAAGGCGATCCTCGCCAAGTTAGATGATTTTTGCAGACGTTAGGTCTACAGCCCCGTATATCCCGCCTTCACGGGATCGCTGCTGCCGTCGAGCTGGCGCAGATAGGTCAGGCCGCACACCGCGAGCCGGTTCTCGTCCTTTTCGCCGGCCTCGAACAGCGTCCTGACGTAGTCGGTCACCTTCTCGCGCGCCTCGGCGCTGGCGGCAGCGGTCTGGTTCGCCAGCAGATCGTAGGTCTGCATGATGCGGTCGATGGCGGCTTGCATGGACGGCTCCGTTGCGGGGTCAGGCATTGCGGGGTCAGGCGATCAGCGTCTCGGCCTCGAACTTCGTAATCGCCTTGTTGGCGAGCCTGATCTTGTTGTACTCGCCGCGCTGGAATAGCTTCACGATAACGGCGAGCAGACGTTCGTTGGTGGCGTTGGTATCGGCGATCGCCCCGGTCCGGCGCAGATAGTTGGACGCGATGGCGTAGGCTTCGCCTACCGCCTCGACATTCATCACCTGCAACCCGCGCTCGACCAGCATGGTCACTCCTCCGCTGCGGAAGGATAAAGCGGAGCACGCAAATAGGTTCCAATTCGGGAAACCGGTTATTATCCACATAAACGCGAAAGCGCACCGGGCCCGGAAAACCGGTCCCGATGCGCTTTCTGGGAAGTGTCGCCTGAGCTTTTGCGGCTGCCGGTCTTCTTGACGGCCGGCTTGGCCGCGAAAATCTCAGAGCCGATACAGGATCTGGTCGGTCCAGAACCGCTCGAGGCGGTGCAGCGACTTGTTCAGCGTGGCGAACTCCTCGCCGGAGATGCCGCCGACCTGCTCAACGGTCTTGACGTGCTTCTGGTACAGCGCGTCGACGATCTTGCGGATCTCCTGGCCCTGCGGGGTCAGGCGGATGCGGACCGAACGGCGATCGACGCGCGAGCGCTGGTGATCGAGGAAGCCGAGTTCGACGAGCTTCTTCAGGTTGTAGGAAACGTTGGAGCCGAGATAATAGCCGCGGGTACGCAGCTCGCCGGCGGTCAGTTCCTTGTCGCCGATATTGTACAGCAGCAGCGCCTGCACCGAGTTGATGTCGGCGCGGCCGCGGCGGTCGAATTCGTCCTTGATGACGTCGAGCAGGCGGCGATGCAGCCGCTCAACAAGAGTAAGAGCTTCGAGATAGAGCGGCTGCACCCCAGACTGGCCAGCAGCACGGTCAGCGGTTTCCACCGCCGTCGCAACGGCTTTCATCATGACACTTCCCCTGTCGTCGATTTTTATCGACATTTATTCGACGAAACTTTTGTCCCGCCTGATAGCTGCAACCTAAGGGGGCGGTTTGAAGATCAGCTTAAACAAGACAATAAAGAGATCATGAATTTAAGAGAGTGAATCTCGGATTAAGCCTGCAATTCAAGGGCCTTTCGCAATTTTTCATTCACGCTGCGGCGCACGTGTTCACGCTTCGTCTGCACGCCTTTTCATATCCCTGTCGCGTTCCAGAACAGGCATGCGCGGTTTCGAAACGACTGCGTAACGGGTGTGATGGAACCCTTTACGGTGACCGGAAAGTTACCGCCATATTTCGCGAAAATCCGCTGCAATCGCGGTGAAGATTCCGTATCCCGCCCGCGGGCAGCGCTACGGCGGACGCTCGCGCGCCGCCATCCAGGCGAGCACGAGATAGCCGGCCAGCATCAGCGCATCGAGCCCGACCACCAGAAGGCTGCCGCCATAGACGCCGGGAAACATCAGCTCGATCACCGCCATCGACACGACGGTCGTCAGCCACACCACCGCGCCCCATGGCGTCGCAAGCCAGAGGCCCACCGCGGCCACGAGTTCGATCACGGCGAAATAGATCGTGGCGGTCTGCCAGGCCATGGTCTGGTTTTCGAACGCCTCCTCTTCGCCGCCGACGAACCCCGTCACCTGCGCCCAGTGATAGAGGCCCTTGGCGATCGCCAGCACCGCCATCACGCGCAGGAACAGCACGAGCCGCTGCGTCCACAGGTTCTCGTCGGGCTCGATGCGCTCGGTCGAAAGCGCCGCCGCCGTCAGGGCGTCCCGTGGTGGTTCGCGCGTGGAAGTATCGGACATGCGGTTTTCGGCACTTGCAATGCTGGTTTCGGGAGGAATCCCCTCCCCGCGGCGTGGTCTCGGCGCAGTCTTGGACCGCCGGCCCCTCAAAATCAATCGCCGTTGCGGCAGATCAAGCGGCCGTGACGCCCCCTTGGCAAGCTGCTAGAATTGGATCAATTCCAAATCAGCCGCAGCTCAAGGAGCTCTACATGGCGATCAAGTTCGGCCGCCCGATCGAAATGCGCGATGCACCGCGGAAGTCAGCCGCCCTCTCCGCGCCGTCGCTCGATCTCGTGGTGCGCCCGCGCCGCAACCGCAAGTCGGAATGGGCGCGGCGGATGGTGCGCGAGAACGTGCTGACCACCGACGACCTGATCTGGCCGATGTTCGTGGTCGACGGCAAGAACACGCGCACGCCCATCGCCTCGATGCCGGGCGTCGACCGCCTCACCGTCGACCAGGCGGTGCGCGATGCCGAGCGCGCCGCCAGGCTCGACATCCCCTGCATTGCGCTGTTCCCCTATACCGAGCCGTCGCTGCGCGACGAGCAGGGTTCCGAGGCGCTCAACCCCGACAACCTCGTCTGCCAGTCGGTGCGCGCGATCAAGAAGGAATTCCCCGAGATCGGCGTGCTCTGCGACGTCGCGCTCGATCCCTTCACCAGCCACGGCCATGACGGGCTGATCGCCGACGGCCGGATCCTCAACGACGAGACGGTTGCGGTGCTGGTCCGGCAGGCGCTGGTGCAGGCCGAAGCCGGCTGCGACGTGATCGCTCCCTCCGACATGATGGACGGCCGTGTCGGCGCGATCCGCCAGGCGCTGGACGACGAAGGCTTCACCGACGTGCAGATCATGTCCTATGCGGCGAAATATGCCTCCGCCTTCTACGGCCCGTTCCGCGACGCCATCGGTTCGGCAAAGACGCTGACCGGCGACAAGCGCACCTACCAGATGGACAGCGCCAATTCCGACGAGGCGCTGCGCGAAGTCGAACTCGACATCGCCGAGGGCGCCGACATGATCATGGTCAAGCCCGGTCTGCCCTATCTCGACATCGTGCGGCGGCTGAAGGACGCGTTCGGCATGCCGACCTTCGCCTATCAGGTG
>JAHCKB010000394.1 GCA_026125985.1 Bradyrhizobium sp. | reverse complement strand
GGCGCCGATCATAAATGAGCGCCGCGAGAGCTCCATATTCATTTGGGGCGTTCCTGAGCATGCCCCCCACGGGGGACGTCCGAACTTTAGAGTTCGTCCAATGAAAAGCTAAGTGGACGCTATAGTTGTGTCAAGGAACTGCACCCGTTAGGTGCGCCGCACGCGGCACGTCCAATCGTCTAAGAACAGCGTGTTGGTGGGCAGAAATTGCATACCGAATCCGCGCGTCGTCATCCGCTGACGCAGATGTGTCTTGACGAGTCGTCGCAAACGGTGACGATGCGCGCGTGGTGCAAATCACCGCTCCCGCGTGTCGGGGCCCAGACGTTTCTGACAGTGTTCGCACGATTGTCACCGGGCTGTTGCAATGCAGCGCCGGCCATTTTTATTGCAACGCAATAAAAACGCGCTCTATCATTTCCCTGCTCCAACTCCTGTTTATTGCCTCGATTTGGCAGGCATATCCCGCAAACGGGGCTGAATCATCGCAACTTGCGCCGACGGCGCAGCTTCGCCCATGGACCGGCACGACGAGCGCCACGTTCACGCTCGACGATGTCGGTGGCGAACAACGCACGCTGGAGAGCTTCCGCGGTCGCGTCGTGCTGCTGCACTTCTTCGCGACATGGTGCGCGCCGTGCGTCGAGGAATTCACCTCGCTGCAAAAGTTAACAGACGAGTCGCGCGGTCTGCCCATCATCGTCGTTGCGATCGACGTCGCTGAAGTCGACGTGAGGGTGCGTACTTTTGTCGCGAAGCTCGGCGTGCAATTTCCCGTGCTGCTCGATCGTGATCGCGCGGTGACGAAGGCGTGGAACGTCATCAGCCTGCCGACGACGATCGTTCTCGATTCGAATCTCACACCGCGATTCATCATTGAAGACGCGATCGATTGGACGCGCGCCGACATTCGCGCCTCCATCGAGAAACTCTATCAGTCCATCAAAAAATCAGAGCGCACCAAACCAGCATCCGCTGCAGGCATATGCATATCGACCACACAACACGCATCACTCGGGGAGGATTAAGATGGATCGTCGCAATTTTTTGAAAGGCACCGCCGCGCTACCGCTCGCAGCCTTGGCGCCGACCATTGGCTTTGCGCAGCAACCGGTGTTTGCGCCAAAGCCAGGTCCGTGGCGCAGCTACGATCTGGTCACGCGCGTCGATGTCATCAACGCAATCGGACGGCCGCAGGCGTGGATTCCGCTGCCGTCGGTGAACGAAGCGGACTGGTTCCGCTCCGGTGACAGCACCTGGACCACCAATGCCGCAACGGCAACGCGCGTGCGCGATCCCAAATACGGCGCCGACATGCTGCATGTGGTCTGGAAAGACGGTGAAGACAAACCGGTCGTCGAAGTGACCAGTCGCATCACCACGCGCGACCGCGCCGTGAATCTGAGCAAACCGGGACAAGCCCCGGCATTGAGCGAGGCCCAGCGCAAGCTCTACCTCGAAGGCACCGAGCTTATTCCGGTCGACGGCATCGTCAAGGAAACCTCGGACGGCATTGTCGCCGGCAAGAAGACCGACGTGGAGAAGGCGCGCGCGATCTACGAATGGGTCGTCGAGAACACCTTCCGTAACGCTGCGACGCGCGGCTGCGGCACCGGCGATATCGTCGCGATGCTGAAAACGAAAAACCTGAGCGGCAAATGCGCCGACCTCAACGCGCTGTATGTCGGCCTCGCGCGCGCCGCCGGCCTGCCGGCGCGCGACGTTTACGGCCTGCGCGTCGCCCCCTCGCAGTTCGGCTACAAGAGCCTCGGCGCCGGCTCCGCCGACGTCACCAAGGCGCAACATTGCCGCGCGGAAGTCTACCTCACCGGCTTCGGCTGGATTCCGGTCGATCCCGCCGACGTACGCAAGGTCGTGCTGGAGGAACCGCCAACCAAACTCGCGCTCGACGATCCGAAGGTGATCGCCGCACGCAAAGCCCTGTTCGGTTCGTGGGAAGGCAACTGGCTCGCCTACAACTTTGCCCATGACCTCGCGCTGCCGGGCGGCAAGCACCCGAAGCTCGGCTTCCTGATGTATCCGCAAGCGGAAAACGCCGGACTGCTGCTCGACAGCCTCGATCCCGCCAGCGTCAAATACACGCTGACGGCAAAATCCATCACCGCCTAGGGCGCACGGGGCGCGGCTTTGCCGCGCTCCCTTCCCGATCAAACGCTCGACAAGGCTCGCACGGCCCGGCATTGATGTCGCCATGATCGACGGCGGCATCATGGGCGATCCAGTCAATCCCGAGCTGAGCGAAACCCGTCTCGACCTGCGCGGCGTGCGCTGTCCGCATGTGGTGCTGCGCGCAAAGAAGGCGCTGCGTGATATTCCGATCGGCGGCGTTCTCGTACTCGAATGCACCGATCCCCTGGCCGCGATCGACGTGCCGCATTTCGTCAACCAGACCGGCCACGCGCTTGCCGCTCAAGAAAAGCGCGACACGCTGTTTATTTTCCGCATCCAGAAGCGGCGCTGATCGCCGCAGACGCGCGGTACAATTCATCCATCGCAGGAGCCAGAGCATGTCCGACGAAGATTTCATGCGCGAAGCCGTCGATCTCGCCCGCGCCAATATCCGCGACGGCGGCCGCCCGTTCGCGGCATTGCTGGTGCGCGACGGCGAGGTGATCGCCCGCGCCGTCAACGACATCCATCTGACCAATGATCCGACCGGACACGCCGAGCTTCAGGCTATCCGGCAGGCGAGCCAGCATCTCGGCACGCCGCGGCTCGACGGCAGCGTGATGTATGCGAGCGGCCATCCCTGCCCGATGTGTCTCGCCGCCATGCATATGTGCGGCGTGAAATCCGGATTCTTCTGCTACTCGCTCGAGGACGGACAGGTGTTCGGGCTCGGCACCACCGCCATCTACCAGCAGATGACAAAGCCGCCGCAGCAGCAATCGCTGCCGCTGCGCCCGCTCAAGCCCGCCGGCGAAAGCGGGCTCTACACCGAATGGCTGGAGTTGCAGCAATAGCCGCCACGGCGCGCGTTGTTATCTCGCCGCGACACGCGCACCGGGCGCGATGGTCGGCGGCGCCTTGTTGAGCTGATCGATGGCGAAGCCGGCCGCCGCCTTGTAGCCGGCCATGAACTGCGTGCGCTCGTCCGGCGGGATCACGTCGTCGATATTGTCGAACGTGCCGCCGCACCGTTCGTCGACGAGATTCAACAGACCGAACGGCCCCGCGCCGCGATTGCGCAGGATCACCTGCGAGATCGGCCCGCACAGCTTCGCGTCGAACGCCGCCAGCGCCTCCGGCGTCACACCGTGCTCGACCATGCACGCGCCGAGCACGCGGGCATCGACGATCGCCTGACTGCCGCCGTTCGAGCCGGTCGGATACATCGCATGCGCTGCGTCGCCGACGAGCAGCACCGGGCCGGCCTGCCAGGTCGGGATCGGATCGCGGTCGATCATCGGGTTTTCAAACCCGCTGTCGGCGCCGCGGATCAGCGCCGGCACGTCGAGCCAGTCCCAGATCCAGTTGTCGAAGTGATGGACGAACTCCTCGATCCTTACCTCGCGGAACCATCCGCTCTGCTTCCAGCCATCGCTGTTGTCCATGGTCACCTCGGCGATCCAGTTGATCATCGAGAGGCCCGTTTTCGGATCGGGCTGCGAGATCGGATAGAACACCATCCGGTGGCGATGCGTGCCGAGGCCGACGAACGACGCGCCACCCC
>JAHCKB010000393.1 GCA_026125985.1 Bradyrhizobium sp. | reverse complement strand
GACATGGCGCGCCGTTTCGACGGCCTGATCCGGGTGCAACGCGAGACGCTCGACAATCTCACCGAAGCAGTGGCCGTGTTCGGCAGCAACGGCCGCGCCCAGCTCTTCAACCCGGCCTTCGCCAGAATGTGGAGGCTGTCGCCGGACACGCTGCGCGAACAGCCGCATATCGAGACCGTGGAAGAGCTGTGCAGGCCGCTGTTCGACGATACGCTGACCTGGCGCGCGCTGCGTGAGGCCATCACCGCCATCGAGAACCGCGCACAGGTGGCGCAGAAGATCGAGCGCCGCGACGGCAGCGTGCTGGAATGCATGACCATTCCGCTGCCCGACGGCGCGACCATGCTGACCTTCCAGGACATCACCGACACCGAGAATGTCGAGCGGGCGCTGCGCGAGCGCAACGAGGCGCTGGAAGCGGCGGACCAGATGAAGGTGGATTTCGTCCACCACGTCTCCTACGAGCTGCGCTCGCCCCTGACCACCATCATCGGCTTCGCACATTTCCTCAGCGATCCCTCGACCGGTCCGCTGACGCCGAAGCAGGCCGAGTATCTCGACTATGTCACCAAGTCGACCAATGCGCTGCTGGCGCTGACCAACAATATCCTGGATCTCGCCACCATCGATGCCGGCGCAATGAAGCTGGAACTCGGTCCGGTCAACATCCAGAAGGCGATCGAGGCCGCGGCCGAAGGCATTCAGGACCGGCTCGCTACCGACCGCATCGCGCTGAAAGTCGACATCGCGCCCGGCGTCGGCACCTTCACAGGGGACGAACGCCGCGTCGTGCAGGTGCTCTACAACCTCCTCGCCAATGCCGTCGGCTTCTCACCGCACGATGCGACCGTGACGATCAGTGCGAGGCGGACCGACACCCATGTGGTGTTCGCCGTGGCCGACTCCGGACCGGGCATTCCGCCGGAGGCCAGGGACAAGGTGTTCAACTGGTTCGAGAGCTACTCCAACGGCTCGCGCCACCGGGGCGCCGGCCTCGGCCTGTCGCTGGTGCGCTCATTTGTCGAACTGCATGGCGGTGAGGTACGCTTCGACCCTGAAGTCACCAGGGGCACCACCGTGATCTGCGAGTTCCCGCTCGACCAGGCCGCCCAGCGCCACGCCGCGGAATGAATCCATCCACGCCATTCTCGCTCTCGCTTCCGGACGAAACCGCCACCGCGCATCTGATGGCGGATCTTGCCCTGCTGACCGGCCCCGGCGACGTCATCACGCTCTCCGGCGATCTCGGCGCCGGCAAGACCGCGGCGGCGCGCGCCATGATCCGCTATCTCGCCGGCGACGACGAACTGGAAGTGCCGAGCCCGACCTTCACGCTGGCGCAGACCTACGACCTGCCGTCATTCCCGCTCATTCATGCCGACCTCTACCGCATCAACGACGCCTCCGAGCTGGAAGAGATCGGGCTTGCGCCGCTGCCCGAGGGCAGTGTTGCACTGATCGAATGGCCGGAGCGCGCCGCCGAAGCATTGCCGGCCGACCGCATCGACATTGCGCTCAGCCATCGCCCTGATCTGGGCTCGACCGCACGCGCAGCCGAAATCACCGGCTACGGCAAGGCCGTTTCGACCGTCGAACGGTTGCGGGCATTGCGCGTGTTTCTGGACGGTTCAGGATACGGCGCGGCGAAGCGCAAGCGCATGGCCGGCGATGCGTCGACCCGCTCCTATGCGCGGCTGATCCGTGACGACGGCGTCTTCATCCTGATGAACTCGCCGAAGCGTCCGGACGGACCGGCTATCTATGACGGGAAATCCTACAGCGCTGCGGTGCATCTGGCCGAAGACGTCAAGCCTTTCGTCGCCATCGCCAACGGACTTCGCGCGCAGGGCCTGTCGGCGCCGGAAATCCATCACGCCGATCTCGATGCCGGATTCCTTGTCACCGAGGATTTCGGCACCGAGGGCGTCGTCGAGGGCGCCCCTCCGTCGCCGATGGTCGAGCGCTACGAGGCAGCCACCGACATGCTGGCGGCGCTGCACGAGCAGCCGCTTCCCGATACGCTGCCCCTCACGCCGCAGGTCGACTACGCCATTCCGCCCTTCGACACCGAGGCGATGCTGGTCGAGATCGGCCTAATGCCGGAGTGGTATCTGCCCGATCGCGGCGCCGCGCTTTCCGATACGCTGCGGGCGCAATTCGTCGGCATGTGGCGCGAACTGCTCGAGGCGACGCTTGCCGCCGCCGCCAGGACCTGGGTGATGCGCGATTTCCATTCGCCCAACATCATCTGGCTTGCCGGGCGCGAAGGTATCCGACGCGTCGGCATCATCGATTTCCAGGACACGGTGCTGGGGCCCGGCGCCTACGATCTCGTATCGCTGTTGCAGGACGCCCGCATCGACGTTCCCGAGCAGATCGAGCTCAACTTGCTCGCGCGCTACATCAAGGCGCGGCGGACCAACGATGCAAATTTCGACGCCGCCGCCTTCGCCGAGCTCTACGCCATCATGTCGGCGCAACGTAATACGCGGCTTCTCGGCACCTTCGCGCGCCTCAACCGCCGCGACGGCAAGCCGCAATATCTGCGCCACCAGCCGCGGCTCTGGACCTACCTGAGCCGTTCGCTGGCGCACCCGGCGCTGGCCCGATTCCGCGACTGGTACGCGGTCAATGTGCCGCCACCCGGCGTCTGAATTTACCGCTTGTTAGCCAGCGCGACCGTAATCTGGGGGCAGGGTCTGCAGGTCTGCGTGCGGCCGGTCCAGTAATGGGAAACGGGTCATGGCGATTACGTCCGAGCGACGCAAGGGCGATCGTGTCGTCTTCGAGCGGGGCTTTCCGGCCCACATGATGGCCATCGACGGCACCTGGCGGCGCAGTTGCGTCATGGAGGACGTCTCCGAGTCCGGCGCCAAGCTCACCGTCGAAGGTTCCGTCCAGGGCCTGCATTTGAAAGAATTCTTCCTGCTGTTGTCGTCGACGGGCCTGGCCTATCGCCGCTGCGAACTGGCATGGGTCAACGGAGACCAGATCGGCGTCAGCTTCATTCGGGCCGGCGACAAGAAGAAGAATGCCCGGCGCGCTACGGCGGAGGCCTGACGCGGTCTCGTCGCACGGCTGTCACATCCGGCCACTATGGCCTGACAATCATACCTCCCACCGAATCGCCGTGATATGGTCCGGCCAACGAATTCGGGAATTCTCCGACCGATGTCCGTCCAGCCCACCAAAGCCATGGTCCTCGCCGCAGGCCTTGGCCTTCGCATGCGACCGCTCACCCTCACGATGCCGAAGCCGCTGGTGCAGGTGGCCGGGCGGTCGCTGCTCGACCATGTGCTCGACAAGCTCGCCGGCGCAGGCGTCGCCGAGGCTGTCGTCAACGTGCATTACCTGCCCGACCAGATCATCGAACATACGAAGTCACGCAAGCAGCCGCATGTCGTCATCTCCGACGAACGCGACCAGGTGCTCGGCACCGGCGGCGGCGTGGTCAAGGCGCTGCCGCTGCTCGGCGATGCGCCGTTCTTCCATCTCAACGCCGACACGATGTGGATCGACGGCGTGCGCCCGAACCTGGCGCGGCTGGCCGAAGCCTTCGATCCCGCGCGGATGGACATCCTGCTGCTGATGGCGCCGACCACCAGCAGCATCGGCTATTCGGGCCGCGGTGACTATTCGATGCTGCCGGACGGCGCGCTGCGCAAGCGGCGCGAACTGCAGGTGGTGCCGTTCGTCTATGCG
>JAHCKB010000392.1 GCA_026125985.1 Bradyrhizobium sp. | reverse complement strand
CTAAGCCCGATACGCCGGGCGAGGTGTCTTGCAAGGGCTGCGGACTGCAGCTGCAGCATCTGAAATCGAGCAGCATGGTCCGGACGCTCGACGTCACGAAGCTGCTTCCGCTCGACCCGCGAGGGGCTACCGTCGACGAGTGGACGACGCCCGAGCTGCTCGGCTGGATGAGACCGCCCGGCGACCGGTCTGCCAACCCGGCGGGCGCCGAAGCCATGCGGCGGCTGGCCCGCGCCTTGCTGTGCCTGCTCGCGCCCTTTGTCTCCTGGTTGACCCTCACCTTCACCACGCGGCGCTCGCAGGCATTCGCCTTGCCGACGGCGTGCGCCGCCGTGATGATCGCCGATATCGGCTTCTCGCAGCTGGTCACGCGTCTCTCCGGGGTCGGCACGACCGCGCTGTGGTCGATACTCCTCGGCACCGTCTGCGCCGTTCTGGCCCTGCTCGTCGCGCAGATCGTCATCCGCCAGCATCTCCTGATATTCCCGGCCCTGGGACGGTCGTGACGACATCACAGCCTAGAGACCGACGCCCGTGGATGCTCGTCCGCATCGTCAGGCGCGCCGTGCCGGTCCCGTTCGGCCGGCACACGCGATACATGATCTCGAGCTACGCGCTGCACACCTTCCTCGTCAGCTGCGCCATTCTCACGATTGCGTTGTCGATCGATTCGACCCTGTTCCTGTCGAAGGTGCTGGCGACGATTTCGACCTGGAACACCTCGTGGACCGCGCTGTACGTCGCCTGGTATCTCCTGCTTCGCGCCACGGATTTTCTCGCCGAGTTGTTGCCGCTGGCCTGCTTCCTCGGCGCGTTCTGGACGGAGGTCGCTCACACGCGTTCGCGCGAACGGCTCGTGATCTGGCTCAGCGGCCGCACGCCGTGGCAGTGCATGCTGCCGGCATTGCTGTTCGGACTCATCGTCGCCGGCGCCCAGCTGGCCCTGAACCTTTACTTCCGCCCCAACGCGGTGATGGCGATGGCGCGGGATCACCTCGGATCCTATGGCGAGCGCTTCGATCCGAGGCCGCTGCCATATCCCCAATGGTTCGCCTCGGGTCACAATATTGTTCAGGCGTTCGTCGAGCCCGGCGATCCCGCCACCTTGAGAGACGTAAAAATCTATCGCATGGACGAGACGCTTTCGCTCCACGAATTCCTCCGTGCCAAATCCGCCAGGCCCGCCGGCCGCGACGAATGGACCCTCATCGACGGTTATCGCTGGACGTCATCGCAGGCGACCGAGCAACTCAGCTCCGGCTGGAGTCCCGGCTCGCCCGGGCCGGATGACCAAATTCCGTTCTCAAGCGAAAACATCACCCTGAATCTGTCGCCGGTCTGGCTGAACAACAACCGGATCGGCGCCCGCTATCTGACGGGCGACGTCTTCACCGCGCTAAAAAAGGAGGATTTCTCGCCTGCGTTCGAGTTTCGCACCTGGCAGCAGGCAAGGTGGTCGCTGGCCCTTTTTTGCACGGCGATGGTGCTCCTCGCGACGCGCCTCTCGCTGGCGACGATTGCCAAACGGATCACCTTCGTACCGCTGATCGCCATTGCCATTGCCGGATATGGGGCGAACAGCCTCATGAAAGTATCGATATTGCTCGGCGAACACGGCTATGTCCCGGCGCCCGCAGCCGCCTGGCTGGCGCCCGTACTCATCCTCTCCGCCTGCGGGGCCGTCGGTTTGGCACGAAGAGCCGACTGATGCGAGGGCACGAACCGTTCCGGCGCTTCTATCCGGGCCCTATGGCTCGAACTCGGTCCGGTCCTCGAGATAGAGGGCACGAACGCCGGAGTGATTGAAAATCCGCTCGGGACTGCCCTCGCAGACGACTCGCCCGGAATCGACGACATAGGCGCGATCGACGCTGGCGAGCGTCTCCTCGACGCTATGATCGGTAATGAGCACGCCCAGACCGTGGCCCGTGAGATAACGGATCGCCGCCCTGATCTCCTCGATCGCGATCGGATCGATGCCGGCAAAGGGCTCGTCGAACAGGACAAAGACGGGACGTGCCGCCAGCGTCCGCGCAATTTCGCAGCGGCGTCGCTCGCCGCCGGATATCCTGCCGGCGGAAGCGCGGCGGACGTGCTCCAGCCCGAACCGCTCCAGCAGGCGATCGGCGAAACGCTGGCGACGGACGGCATCGACCTCATAGGCCTCGATGACGATCAGAATATTCTGCTCGACGGTAAGGCTGCGAAATAGCGACGGCTCCTGGGGTAGGTAATTCAGGCCGCGCCTTGCCCGCTCGTGGATCGGCATGAAGGTGACGTCTTCGCCGTCCAGCAGGATACTGCCGCTGTCCGGCATCAGTATGCCTGCAATCATTTGAAACAGCGTCGTCTTGCCGGCCCCGTTGGGCCCGAGCAGGGCAACCGCTTCGCCACGCTCGACATGGATGCTGATGTCGGACGTGACGTCGCGCATCCGGTGCCGCTTCGAAAGGTGGCTGGCCACAAGCACGCGAGGGGTTCCCAGGCTTCAGCACAGCCCTTGGCGAGCAGAACAGCCGCCCGAGCCGTCCAGATCGGCAATACGGCTCTAGACCGTCTTGCCCTCCGAAAATGCGTCGTCATCGACGAAGTTGAGCATCAGGCGCCTCGCCTCTTCATCGGTGAACTGACGCGGCGGCGATTTCATGTAGTAGCTGGAAGGTCCGAGGATGGCGCCGCCCAGCCTGCGATCCAGCGCGATCTTGGAGCAGCGGATCGCGTCGACCACAACGCCGGCCGAATTCGGCGAGTCCCAGACCTCGAGTTTGAGTTCGAGGTTGAGAGGGGCTCCTCCAAAACCGGTACCTTCCAGTCTGATGTGCGCGATCTTGCGGTCCTGCAGCCAAGGCACGTAGTCGCTCGGTCCGACATGAATCTGCCCCTCGTCGAACGCATTGGGAAGCTGGCTGACCACGGCCTGCGTCTTCGAGATCTTCTTCGAGGTAAGGCGATCGCGCTCCAGCATGTTCAGGAAGTCGGAGTTGCCGCCGAAATTCAGCTGATAGGTCCGGTCGACGGTCACGCCGCGCTCTCTGAACAAGTTCGCCAGCGCCCGATGCACGATCGTGGCGCCGACCTGACTCTTGACGTCGTCTCCGATGATCGGAACCCCGCCATCTTCAAATCGCTTGCGCCATTGCGGATCGGATGCAAGGAAGACCGGAATGCAATTGATATAGGCGCAGCCCGCCTCGATGGCCGCGCTGGCGTAGTACTCGCTCGCCTTCTGCGACCCGACGGGAAGATACGAGACGACGATCTCCGATCCCGTCCGTTTCAGGACGTCCACGACATTGACCGGGGCTGCCTTCGAGATCTTGATTTTTTGCTGCAGGTACTCGCCGACGCCGTCCAGCGTCTCGCCCCTGCTCACCTCGATGCCGGAACCGGGCACCTTGGCGAACCTGAGCGTGTTATTGGGTTCGGCAAAGATAGACTCCGAAACGTCGCGGCCGACCTTGCGCGCATCCACGTCGAACGCGGCAGACACCACGATGTCGTCGATGCCGTAGCCCCCGAGTTTCGGGTGCATCAGGCCGGCGATCGGCAAATTGGATGGATTTTCCTTGTAGCCGTGCAGCCCTTGCACCAACGCAGATGCACAATTGCCAACGCCAACAAGTGCTACCCGGATTTCTGAAAGCCCCATTGAAAACGCTCTTTTGTTCCGCGCGCCCGGCGTCCGGAACTCCTCCGAAACAGGCAAACTACTCTAAATGTCGCGGCTGTACCAGCCTTTCACC
>JAHCKB010000391.1 GCA_026125985.1 Bradyrhizobium sp. | reverse complement strand
GCGAGAGCTACACCCTGATCTGGTCGCGCAGCCGCAAGAAGAACGGCGAGTAAGCCGACGCCCCCAGAGCCCCGCCCGGTCCGCCGGGCGGGGTTTTCTGCGGGTAGTTTGCCATGCGCGGGAAGGCCGTGATGCCGATGAGAATGACGGGTTTCGAAGGCAGATTGGGCTTGGCTATCAGCCGTTGAGGGTAGCCAGACGTTTGAGAGCAAGAGGATGGCCGGAACCGGGTGAGCCGGAGGCCTCCGAGAGCGGGCCCGCGGCTCGCCCCGTCCTGCTCTCCGGAACATGTCCATGTCTGCATCATCTTTGGCTCTTGCGCCCGCGCCGCCGACCCAAGAACTGGCCAGGAACGACAGCCTTGCGGTCCTGCCGACAGAGGAGACGACGGAGCAGGCCTTGCTCGCGGGATTGCTCAATTCTTCGCAAGCGATGGCGTGTGCTTCCGCCCTCTTGCAAAGCTTTCCCAGCATTGGCCACGCCATCACAGCGGAAGCGTCGCAGCTTCGGGTACTCGGATTAACTGGACGCGACATCGCCATGTTTCGTGTTGTCCGAGAAATCGCGTCCCGCATGGCCAGAGCGGAAGTGCGGCGCCGCCCCGTGCTCAGCAATTGGCAGGCGTTGATCGCCTACCTGCAGACTGCAATGGCGTACGAGCAGATCGAACAGTTTCGAATCCTGTTCCTTGACCGCAAGAACAATCTCATCGCCGACGAGGTCCAGCAGCGCGGCACGGTTAATCACACGCCCGTTTACCCAAGAGAAGTCATGAAGCGCGCCTTGATCCTCAACGCCTCCGCCCTCATCGTCGCGCATAATCATCCATCCGGCGACCCCAAGCCATCGCGCGAGGACATCGAGACTACGCGCGAACTAAAAGCGGCCGCCAATGCTCTTGAGATTGAACTGCACGACCATGTCGTGATTGGGCAGGGAACCCATGCCTCATTCCGGTCACTTGGACTACTCTAGAACGAAGGGCGACGGCGCCAACGATAGAGCTCAGTGGAGTACGCTTGCGCCCCAGCGGCGTGAAAGCGTAGGCGTTCAGCGACCTTCCCCTACGTGGCCTCAGGATGGTGACCGTGCCCCGAAGAAACCACTGCCGGGCGCCTGGGATAGCTTCGGGCGAGAGAAGCGACGCATGTTCTGCAGCGTTCCGTCAATCTCTACCCCTTGCCCCGCGCTGTCTTCTCGGCTGCAGGCCGTCGCAGTAGATCTGCGGCCTCCATGCCCAGCTCACGAGCAAGTCGATCAACCACATCGATGCCTGCGGCGTATTGGCATCGTTCAAGCGCGCTGATGTAGGTCCGGTCGATTTCGGCACGATGCGCAAGTTCTTCTTGCGACAGACCAGCAGCCCGTCGGTATCGCCTCAAGTTCGTGGCCAGGACCTCTCGTATCTCCATGGACACGAGAGACAGCAGTTGTCGAGTATTTCACCACGGAGTATTCTCGACAAACGTCCCTCAATGCCCAGCAAGGAATAGGAAATTCGCGCGGGTCTGTGCTTCCTTCGCTCAAGGCTAAGTGCTTCCCCACCATGCATCCGGCGCAGACGTGCTATCAACGAGCGCTTTGCAGCTATCGGTGGTGCAGGCTAGCGGCTCACGCGATGCCTCAGACGCATCAGCTGAACACATCTTGCTGTGACTGCTCTGTGGCCGGTGTTCATGGATGTTGCAATCTTGCTGCTTACAGTCGCCTGCCATGAGCACACCCGCCTTTGATGATAGCCCGCCGAACAGCCCGAAGCTGACGCCCTACGACGAGCGCCACCTCGTGACTTACCTCCGTCTGCTCGATGCGGCCGAGGAGGGTGCCGACTGGCGTGAAGTGGCGCAAATCATCTTCGGCTTGGACGCTGCGCGCGATCCCGGGCGTGCCCGCATAGTTCATGACAGTCACTTGGCGCGAGCTCGTTGGATGACGGAGACTGGGTATCGACACTTGCTTCGTCCGCCCATGAACTGATCGGCGGCGTCACGAATCTGTCGCCTCACTGAAACGCGCTCCCACGCGCTTAGCGCATCGCGTGTTCGAACTCCGAGGACTTCCGCGCCCGCTCCGTTATGAATACGTCGGCGATCTCTACCGTGTAGCGTCTTGGATGAGGTCACGCATGCCAAGGAGACAGGATTGGAGATCGGCCACCACCGTTGAAACTTTGAACCACCTCGACCGCGGCGGGTTCGCGTGGGAGTTCTTACGCCGCAATCCCCGTTACCGGCGGGAGTACGACCAGATCTCCAAGGAGGCCGCCAACGCAGCCTCGGTCAAGGAAGCAGTCGGTCAACGATGGGGGTTGTGTTTTCGCCTGCGATCCCAAGCTGGCGACCTCTACCGCTCCAGTAATCTGGCGGCCGGAGCTTGTGCCTTACAGCGTAATCCTCGTCCCGGCGCCACCTAGCTTCACGAACGCCCGCCGCCTCGTTCGTTCCGACCTTGTTGGTGAACTGTTCGACCACGGGGGTAGCGACGGCCGTCACATCCTCCTGCAAGCAGCCCTGGGCGCTCATCGCATATGGCTGCGCGACGTGCGTATCGGAACGAATTTGGCAGCACTCATCCCCTTGGATGACAACGTGTTGTTGCGCATCGCGGGTCTACTGCGCCTACAGCGTCGCCTCGGTGGGGGAGTGGCGGGTCCAGTACCTCGAGGATGGGAGCTGACGGCACGCCTGCGTCAGCGCCTTGTCCTGATGGTCCGTGCTCTCGACGGCCATCAAGCCCAGGCCAGCTATCGTGAGATCGCCTTGGCCCTGTATGGCCAAGCTGCTGTGGCCAGATATCCCTGGAAGACGTCCTCGATTCGCGGCCAGACCATCCGGCTCGTCAAGGACGCCGTCTTCACCATGGAAGGCGGCTATCGCCGGCTGCTGCGTGGCGGCCGATAGCGCGGTACCAGGCACGTGCCACCAGCCCCAGGGGTATCGCTGACGAGTCCATCTCACTCCGTCATCCCTCTACCCGAGCGTTCTTCGCCACCGTGGTCACCGACCCGCCGTCGCCGTCGACGGCTCTCGCCAGGACCACGGAGGCCCTCGCATGCCCGACCCGACAGCCGGCCTTCCTCCACGCTATCTCCGGACCCCCGAAGCCGCGCGCTTCCTGAGCCTGTCCGGACGCACGCTGGAGAAGCACCGTACCTATGGTACTGGCCCTGCCTATCGGAAGATCGGGGGACGCGTCGTCTACGCGATAGACGATCTCAAAGCCTGGGCCGACCGCGGCGCCAAGATGTCGACCTCGGACCCTGGAGTGGGAACTGTCCTGCCGGCCAAACGACACGTTGCCGTGTCTCCGGCATACGCTGATCGGCGCCAGCGCTAACGCTGCGGCAACCATCGATGCGCCGCAAGCTCACATCCGAACGCGACCAGCTCGAGCTGTTTCGGGCGCTGCCCGGCGACTTGGCACCTCGCGATTCACAAGACCTCATGGCCTATCCATTCTTCTCGCTCGCCAAGTCAAAGCGCGTCGTACCCATCGACTTCCGCGTGACCGGCATCCGCATTCGCGTCGAGGCCGTGGCGGAACACGGCATGGCGACCATCTGGGATGCAGACGTGCTGATTTGGGCCGCCTCGCAGATCGTCGAAGCACGCGATGCAGGCCTGAAGACATCCCGCCTCATGGCCGCCACACCTTACGAGATTCTGAGCTTCGTCGGCCGTGGAACGAGTGCGCGAGATTACGATCGGCTGAAGTCTGCACTCGACCGCTTGCAATCGACGACGGTGCTCACGTCGCTCCGCCAACAGGCCGAACGTCGGCGGCATCGCTTCTCCTGGATCAACGAGTGGAAGGAGACAGCTG
>JAHCKB010000390.1 GCA_026125985.1 Bradyrhizobium sp. | reverse complement strand
GAGGTGCCGGTATAGATGATGTCGACGGTGCCGAGGCCAAGGCCCTCGTTGATCTGATTCTCGTTGCCGAGTTGCGAGGCTGCGAACACCTCGATGTCGTACTTGCCGTTGGTCAGCTTCTTGATCTCGCCCGCGGCCCATACGGCCTGGGTGTGATAGGGCTCGGCGACCTCGTAGACATGCGCCCATTTCAGCTTGGTCTGCGCCGAGGCCGGGCCTGCAACGATCGATGCAACGACGAATGCCGCAGAAAGCACAGCGCGGCGTGTCCAGACGGACATAACTTCCTCCCTTTCTTGATGAGACCAACTGGTCTTCTGGCGGGGAAAGTCGCTGAATATTTTCGCCGATGCAAGTGGAAGCACATTCCGACTTAAGTCAGAGCGCTCTTGAGATCGAAGGCGGGATCTGCTGCCTGCTCCGGAATGATTGAACCATTTTGGGCGAGCAGCCGGCGGCCGAACATGTGATCGCCGGCCCGGTTGACGGATTCGATGCCGAGCAGCCGGTTGCCCTTGTAGCAGAAGGCCGAGAACTGGCCCTGCGCACGATCGCCGCGCACGACGACACGGTCGTAGCCGGTGGTGAGCCCCACCATCTGCAGCTTGTCCGGTCCCTGGTCGCTCCAGAACCACGGCAGGCCGTCATAGACCTCGTCCTTGCCGGTCAGGCGCGCCGCCACGCAGCGTGCCTGATCCGTTGCGTTCTGCACGGACTCCAGCCGCAGGGAGCCGCCGAACCGCTTGCTCTCAAAGAGCGCGCAATCGCCGATGGCCGAGATGTTCGGATCCGACGTCAGCAGGCGATCGTTGACGACGATGCCGGACGCCACCGGAAGCCCTGCCTCTGCGGCGATCTCCACATTGGGCAGCACGCCGATACCGACCAGGACGAGGTCGGCCGGAATATGCCGGCCGTCGCTGAGACTGACGCCGGTGATCTTGTTGCCATCACTTTCGATGCTGGTGACCTGCACGCCGAGATGGATGCGAATGCCCGTCGCGGTGTGACGAAGCTGGAAGAATTCGGAGATCTCGGCAGTGACGGCGCGCGCCATCACACGCGAACCGAGTTCGACCACATCGACCTCGAGACCCTTGGCGCGCGCGGTTGCGGCGAATTCGAGGCCGATGAAGCCCGCGCCGATCACCACGACATGACGGTGATCGGTCATGCGGTCGCGCAGCACCTGGCTTTCATCGAGCATGCGCAGGTAACGCACGTCTTCGAGATTCGCGTTGGGCAGATCGAGCAGGCGGTTGCGCGCGCCGGTGGCGAGCACGAGATGGCCGTAGTCGAGCGAAGAGCCGGAGGCGAGCTTCAGCTTGCGCGCAGCGCGGTCGATCGCCACGCCGCGATCGGAGATCAGTTCGATCTTCTGGTCGTGGAAGAACTTCTCGGGCCGGAAGCTCAGGGTTTCCGGGCCGCCGGTGCCCTTCAGATATGCCTTCGACAGCGGCGGACGCTGATACGGCAGATGGGCTTCGTCGTTGACGAGCAGGATGCGCTCGGCAAAGCCGTCCTGCCGCAGCGACATCGCAAGCTGAAAGCCGGCATGTCCGGCGCCGGCAATGACCACCGATCCCGTCATCGGGCACACTCCATCGAAAGGGCGCAGCTCATACCCACGTCATCTCCTGTTCGCCGATTTCGGTGAATGCCGGCTGCATTCCAGCCAACGGCAGAATGGCGGCATTTCCGGCATCGCGGCTTGAGGCAGCGCAAGCGCCGCCCCCGCCCCGCGACGGTTTCTTGCAGACTTCTCCGGGATTGTCACCCGCCCCTTCCCGGCCTTAAATTCATGCTCAATTCTCCGACACGGGACCCCCACAGATGTCTGCAGCCTCCGACACCGCCATTCTTTCGATCGACGGCCCGATCGCCACCATCACGCTGAACCGCCCCGAGGCCTTCAACTCCGTCAATCTCGCCATTGCGCAACGGCTGGAGCAGCTCGGCAACGAAATCGAGGCCAACGATGCCATCAAGGTGGTGGTGATCCAGGGCGAGGGTCGGGCCTTCTCGGCCGGCGGCGACCTGCAGACCATCGGCGCTGCGGCCGAGGCCAATACGATCACGCCTGTAGTAGGCGAACTCCTCAAGCACTATCACGCCTTCATCGAGACGGTGCGGCGGATGCCGAAGATCGTGCTCTCCAGCGTGCACGGCTCGGCGGCCGGCGCCGGCATGGGGCTCGCCTTCATCACCGATCTCTGCATCGCGACTGATGATGCGAAGTTCACGCCGGCCTATGCCAAGATCGGCGTCTCGCCCGATGGCGGCAGCACGGTCGGCATGGTGGGCACCGTCGGCGTGCGCCGCGCCTTCCAGATCTTTCTCGCCGAAGACAGTTTTACCGCGCAGCAGGCTTACGACTGGGGGCTGGTGGCAAAAGTGGTTCCGGCGGCGGAGCTGAAGGCCGAGACGAGGAAATTCGCCGAGAGGCTGGCGCGCAACCCGCCGGCCGCCATCGGCGCAACCAAGGCCCTGCTCTATCAGGCGGCGACCACGCCGACCAAGCAGCAGCTCGACGATGAAGAAAAGAACATCATCGCCTGCATGCAGACCGAAGATTTCCGGGTGGCGGTGAAGAAATTCACCAGCAAGTCGAAATGAGCGCCCTGCCCGCGCCGCCGCGTTCCTTCATCTGCCTGCGCCATGGCGCGACCGACTGGAACAGGCAAGGCCTGTTCCAGGGCCGCACCGACAATCCGCTGAACGATACCGGCATCGCGCAGGCGCATGAAGCGGCGGCGAAGCTGGCCGCGATCGAGCTCGGCCATGTCGTGTCAAGCCCGCTGCGCCGCGCGGTGCAGACCGCAGAGATCATCGCCACCGTTGCGGCAAGATCCATGACGCTCGATCACGACCTGATCGAGCTCGACTTCGGCAGCTTCGAGGGACAGCCCGTCCGCGAGCTGATGCTGCGGCATGGCAAGAACAATGCGCAAGGGTTGGTCGACATGCTGCCTGCGGATGCCGAGCCGTGGGACGACGTCGCCTCGCGCGCCATTCGATCGATCCGCCAATGGCTGGACCGCCATCCCGAGCAGGAAATTCTGTTCGTCTGCCACGACGCGGTGATGCAGTCGATGGCGCAGCGGCTGACCGGCAAATTCTTCAAGAACGGCCACGGCAGGCCATTCCGTTTCACCCTGACCGACGATGGATGGACGGTGGTCGAGGTGGGTTAGCCACCCTTGCCGTTCTCGCGCATGAAATCGAAGTCGCAGCCTTCGTCGGCCTGCAAAATGGTCTCGTTGAACAACCAGGCGTAGCCACGTTTCGCCCAATCGGGCGTGCCTGGCGGCGCAACCGCCGCCTGGCGCTTCTTCAGCTCGGCCTCGTCGACCAGCAGATCAATGCGGCGGCCGGCAACATCGAGGCGGATCATGTCACCGTTCCTCACCAGCGCCAGCGGGCCGCCGACGGCTGATTCCGGGGTGATATGCAGTACGATGGTGCCGAAGGCCGTGCCGCTCATGCGGGCGTCGGAAATGCGCACCATGTCCTTCACCCCGCCGCGCGCCAGCTTCTTGGGGATCGGCAGATAACCCGCTTCCGGCATGCCCGGTGCGCCCTTCGGACCGGCGTTGCGAAGCACCAGCACGTCGTCGGCGTTGACGTCGAGGTTGGGGTCATCGACCCGGTTTGTCATGTCCTCGACGGATTCGAACACCACGGCACGGCCGGTGTGCTGGAGCAGCCTCTCGCTTGCCGCCGATTGCTTGATGACGGCCCCGCGCGGGGCGAGATTGCCGTGCAGGATGGCGAGCGCGCCTTCAGGCTTGATCGGTTGGTCCTTGGTCCGGATGGCGTCCTGTCCCGGCACTTCCTC
>JAHCKB010000039.1 GCA_026125985.1 Bradyrhizobium sp. | reverse complement strand
CGCCGACGAGCTCGAATACGCGCAACTGGTTGCAGACGACGTGCCCGCTGCCCCCGTCTACAGCGGACTGGACGGCGGGATGAACGAGGTCTTCCTCGGACGGTTTCCGGGCCGAGTGACACTTGCGAAAGTGATGCCGTATGCATCTTACCTGCCGCAACTGCCCCCGATCCCCTGGATTGACGAAGATGGTTCATTGACGAGCAAGTGGTTTGGCGTCTCTTTCTCCAGAACGATTGCGTGTGATCCGGCCCGTGCCAGCTTGTCATCGAGCTGGTGCTGACTTTGTCCGACGTCCGCGACGGGTCAAGCGGGCGCGCCGCTCGGTTGCCAGGTTCGCTCCATTTCCAGGAACCGACGCTGCGGGCGAATACACTCGCGGTACAAGAACCGCGCGCCCCAGCCGCCTGGGGGAACCCCGGCCCTGCCCTGCTGCAAACCCTGATCCCCATAGGCGCTCGGTCCGTCGAAGCTGGCGCTGGCGCCGCGATGACGGCGGTAGATCTCATTCACCCAGGCCGTGCCGGGGTGATCGGCAAACTCGGCGAGCAGACCGGTGACGGCGGAAGGACGAGGCTGCGGCTTCCGCATCGGCGAATCCGCGACGTCGATCACCATCGCCAGCATCGCAGCGGCCGTCAGGTCGGCGCGTCCGAATCGATCGTCGAGGAGATAGCCAGACCTGGCGGCGCGGCCAGCGACGAAATCCAGCCCCTCGCGCGCCGCCGCCCGCCCGTCATCGATCGATGCGCTTCCGGTTATTCCATTACCCTTGCGCACCAACGGCGCTGCGAGTGGAATGGTCAGGGCGTAAAGCGATTTCTGCAGCGGCGTACGTCCCTCCCCGAACAGCGCCGAGAAGAATTTCGGGCTGGCGAGCGCGCAGCCGAGAATCGCCCTGCGGATCCGCGGACCGAGATCGTCGTCGAACCACGCCTCGATCTTCGCGCTCTCCGTCGCGGACGGTTCGTCATAGCCGAGCCTCGGTTCGGGGAACGCGCGGTCGAGCCAGTCGATGATCCCGGCCGATCCGTCGATGGCGCCTTCAGGCGTGAGTAGGACGGGCGTTTGCGTGCGGCCCGTCAATTTGCGGACAGTCATCATATGCGGTCCTGGCAGCAGCGAAACACGCTCGTGCGGTACGCGCTTGAAATCGAGAGCCCAGCAGACTTTCTCGTTGAACGGAGAAGCGCGAAATTGGAACAGTTTCATGGCGTCGTTCCGCGGCTGACGGCACGATCATAGCATCATGGAGGCCGCGCGTCTTGCTGCCGCCGGACGCGGTTGCTTGCTGCTCAGGCCTGACGGCCGGCTCGGCCTGCGACGGCCCGTACCTTGCCGGGCGAGGCCAGCCAGATCGCAATCGCCGAGAGCAGGCTGACCGCAATCGCAACTGTGAAGGCAATAGTGTAGCTGCCGGTGACATCGTGCAGCACGCCGGTGGCCCAGGGACCTGCCGCACCGCCCGCGAGCGCGGCGAGCATGATGGTGCCGAAGATGGCGCCGTACTGCTTGCCCTGAAATATCTCCAGCACGATCGGCCCCAGCACCGAGGTCATGCCGTAGCCGAGCGCGCCTTGCGTGAACACCATCAGATAGACCAGCCACAGGCTCGGCCAGAATTTCAGCGCCACCAGCGCGGCGAAGCAGATCGCAAAACCGAAGCAACTGATCGCCCACACCCATTCGCGGCCGATGCGGTCGGAGAGATGACCGAGCCAGATCTGGCCGGGAATGCCCAGGAGACTGACCACGCCGAGCGCCCAGACGCCGACGCTGGAGGAGAAGCCGATGTCGAGCAGGAATTTGGTCTGGTGCACCTGCACCGCGTACCAGGCGTAGAGACCACAGAAATAGCCGATCGCGATCCACCAGAATCGCGCGGTACGCAGCGCAAGATGCAGTGTCCAGTCGGTGCCGGCCCAGACGGGATCGACGATATTCGACACCGGCTTCGCCGAGGTCGCGGTCGGCGCGGGATCGCCGTCTGGCAGCAGGCCGATGTCCTCGGGTCGCTTGCGCAGCAACAGATTGATCGGCGCCAGCACGACGATGATCAGGATGCCCATTGCCGTGCAGGCCGTCTTCCACCCGGTCTGCTCGATCATGTGCTGCACCCAGGGCAGCAGCGTCACCGAGCCGATGCCAACGCCGGCAAACGCGATGCCGATGGCAAGACCGCGGCGGCGGGCGAACCAGTTCGGCAGGAACAGCGATTGCCCGGAATAGCCGAGACAGACGCTGCCTGCGCCCACCAGCACGCCGATGGTGAGATAGAGGTGCCAGGGCTGTGTGGTCCACGGCGCCAGCAGCATGCCGCCGCCCATCAGCGCCACGCCGAGTTCCATGACCGCGCGCGGACCGAAGCGGTCCATCATCCGGCCGATCAAGGGGCTCATGAAGCCCGACACGACGAAACCGAAGGAGAACGCGCCGGCCGTGATGCCGCGGTCCCAGCCGAACTCGTCGATGATGGGCGGAAACAGCAGCGAGAAAGCGGTGCGCGCGTTGACGCCGATCGCCATCGTGACGAACACCACCGCGACGATCACCCAGCCGTAATAAAACGGAAGCCGGTTTTTCATGCTGCTTTCTCCGGCCGGCGCGTCCAGCTTCCGGCATTGACTGCGCCAACCGGAGCGTTGCCTCGAATGATTTCCGCGACCTGGCGCACCGTCTCCGACGACTGGTGCTCGATGGCCTCAGGCGTCAAGCCGCCGACATGCGGCGTCGCGATCACGTTCGGAAGTTTCGCCAGATCCGGCGACGGCATCTGGTCCGGCGCCCGGCCGACATCCATCGCAGCTCCCGCGATGCGCCCGTCGATCAGCACCGCCGCGAGCGCCGCCTCGTCGACGAGATTGCCTCGGGAAAGATTGATGAAGAAGGCATGCTTCTGCATGCGCGCCAGCGCCGCCTTCCCGATCAGGTTTTCGGTCGCCTCGTTGGCGATGGCGAGACAGACCACATAATCGGAGCGCGCGAGCAGATCGTCGAGCGGCACATGCTGGATCGCTGCGTCGTCGATGCTCACGAAGGGATCGGCAACCAGCACCTGCATGCCGAGCGCCCTGGCGAGGTCCGCGAGATAGCGTCCGATGCTGCCATAGCCGATGATCCCGATGCGGCTGCCGGAAAGCTGCCGCCCCATCACCACTTCGGGGGCCCTGCCCGCATGATAATCAGCAGTCGCTCGCGATACGCTACGCGAAAGATCAACCATGAATCCCAATGCGAGTTCGGCAACCGCCGGCACGAAGCCGGGGCTTGCGCGCGTCACCAGCACGCCGGCCGCGGATGCCGCATTCACATCGATGTTGCGGATATCGACCGCGCAGCGCACGAAGGCGCGCAGCCTGGGCAGTTTCGCAAATATCTCGCCGGGCCCCTGCGTCATGCGGTCGGCGACGATGACGTCGGCGTCCGCGGCCGCCGCGACCAGCCCGGCGGCATCCAGCGCCTCGCTGCCGTCATGCAACCTGACTTCGGCGAGCGCGCGCAAACCGCTCAGGCTGCGCTCGCCGTAATAGTCGCGCCGCATCTGCGGGGTATGGGCCAGCAACACTTTCAAGGCGGGTCATTCTTCCAATGGTCCTTCGGACCATCTGCGGCAGACGAGGTCAAGGGCCGCCACCGCAACCCTTGCCCGCACCGGAACGCCGACGGCCTTCCGCACTGCGGCGAGACGTAAGCTCACGCATTACATCGCGCGCCGCACACAGCGAATGAGCGCGTCCGGCGACGGCTATTTGGTCCGCGCCACCGTCGTGCCGTCCCAGCCTTCGGCGGTCGGGTTCTCGATCTGGTGCTTGCAGCGTTCGATCATCAGCGGCGAGGCCGCATCAAGCCCGTTGAGCTTTCGCGCCTGCTCGAAACGACCGAGCGCAGCGGTGAAATCGCCCGTGCGCCACGCGGCAAGGCCGGCTTCGTAGGCTGCGATCCACTCTCGCCGGTCATCGCACTCGCCTGCCATGCCAAGCAACTCGTAGATCTGCAACCCGCCGGCACGGCCGTACACCGCAAGACGGTCGAGTTCGCGCACCACGATGCGCTCGCCGGCCATCCGCCGCGTCTCCGGCCCGATGATGATGGTGGAGCCATAGCTCTTGTTGGTGCTTTCGAGGCGGCTTGCGATGTTCACGGCATCGCCGATCACGGTGTAGTTCAGCCGCACTTCGGAGCCGATATTGCCGACCAGCATGTCGCCGGAATTGATGCCGATCCGGATCCTGACCTTCTCGCCATGATCGTCGGTAATGCCGGCCGCCTCCACCGCGCGCTGGCAGGCGAGCGCCGCCCGGCAGCAATCGACGGCATGATCCGGATTGGGCGACGGCGCGCCCCAGAAGGCCATCACGGCGTCACCAATGAACTTGTCGATGGTGCCGCCGCCATCCTGTATCTGCGCCGAGACCACATCGAGATAACGCGACAGCAGGGGAATGATGCGGTCGCCGAGCCGCTCCGACATGCCGGTGAACCCGGCAAGATCGATGAACATCACGCTCATCGGCCGCACCGCGCCGCCGAGCCGCGCGCCGTTGCCGTCGCTGACCAGCCGTCGCACGAGGTCGGCCGGGATGTATTTGCGGAAGGCGGCAAGCCCCTGCGCCATGTCGCCGATCGCGCCCGACAGGTTGGCGATCTCGGCCAGGCGCGATGGATGACGCTGCACCTTGTCGAGATCGAAGCGCTCGACGTGCCTGATCTCGTTGACCACCTTGATCAGCGGCGCTGCGATCAGCCGCTGCGCCAGCCATGCCGACAGCAACCCGGCGAGCGCGATCATCACGGCAAGACCGATCAGGAGGTTGCGGATCGTCGCCTGCACCGGCCCCAGGAACTCCGATTCCGGCACGACCGTCACCAGCGACCAGCCCGGAAAAGAGATCGGCGTCAGCACGGTCTTGTAAGCCTTGCCATCCCTGACAACCGCCGTGTGGAAAGCCTGCGGACCCTCGGCCTTGTACGCGCTGCCCGCCTGGCGGATCGCGTCCACCGCGACCGGAAACAGCGGATGATCGGTCTTCAGCGGCGTCAGTTCGTCGGCATTGGCGTCGGGCGCCGCAATGGCGTTGCCCTGCGGATCGAGGATGAAGGCGCCGGCCGATTTACCGACCGTGAGCTGGGACAGGAAGTTCGACACCCGCGTCAGCTCGATGATGATCGCGAGCACCCCGACGCGCACGTCGTCGACCTCGATGGGCACGGCAAATGCCGCGGCAGGACGCTCGCCCGTCGGATGAACCGTCAACCTCGACCACAGGTCGGACCCGCTGTACCACTCCTGCTCGGTCACCAGATATTTCGTGTCTTCGACGCGGCTGTTCCTGAGCTTGAATTCGCCCTCGTCAAACGCGTATTGCTCGATCCTGAGCTTGCGATCCGCGCCGATCTCGAGCGTTTCGACGGCGTCGTCGCCGAGCTTGTGGACGGCAAAGAACGAATTGTTCGGCCAGCCGAAGGCGACCCAGGAAATGGTGGGCTGGGCCTGCAACTGCGACAGAAACACGAACTTGCGCCGCTTGGCGTCACCGATGTCGAGCACCTTTTCGGTCAGCAGCGCGCGCACCGCGATCGAAGCCGAACGGGCTTCGGTCGTGATCGACTGCAGCTGGTCGCCGACCGCCGACACGATCTGGTCATTGATGGTATCGGCCAGCGTCTGGCTGACCCGGTTGGCGGTACGCCACCACAGCAAATGCACCATGATCGCGCTGACCGCGATCGATGTCAGCACGAGGGCGGAAATGGCGCTGCGGACTCCGATACGCATCCTGTCTTCCGAATTTGGTAGCCCCGGCAACCCACATGATACGGATCACGAGCGAAGAAGTTACACACGGCCCTGTGACCGCAATAAAGCCCCCTCTTGCCCGAAACCACTGGAATGTTGCCCTCGTACAAGCCAATAGGATAGACGAAGCGGGTTTCCAGAGGTGAGGCATGCACGACGTATCGGTCCCGGCGGCGGTTCTGGCTGGCCTGATCAGCTTCCTGTCGCCCTGCGTGCTGCCGCTGGTGCCGCCCTACCTGGTCTATCTGACCGGCGCCACCATCGAGCACGTCGCCAACGACGAGAGCGTTCAGGCCTCGCGGCGCGCGGTGATGACCTCGGCGCTGATGTTCGTGCTGGGCTTCTCCACCGTGTTCGTGGCGCTCGGCGCCAGCGCCTCCCTCGTCGGCGGCCTGATCCGCGCCTGGTCGGCGGAACTGTCGATCCTTGCCGGCATCATCATCATCATCATGGGCCTGCATTTCCTCGGGCTGACGCGGATCGGCCTGTTGATGCGCGAAGGCCGGCTGCCGATCCCCAAGCCCGTCGGGCTATGGGGGGCCTATGTGATGGGACTGGCTTTCGCCTTCGGCTGGACGCCCTGCATCGGGCCGATCCTGGCGGCGATCCTGTCGGTCGCGGCAGCCGAGGCCACCGTCGCCAAGGGTGCGATGCTGCTGGCGGTCTATTCCGCCGGGCTCGGCATTCCGTTCCTGCTGGCGGCTTTCGCGGTTGAGCAGTTTTCCGAGCTCTTCATGCGCATGAAGAAGCACCTTGCCCGCATCGAGCACGCGATGGGCGTGCTGATGGTGATTACCGGCGTCGCCTTCCTGACGGGCGCCATTTCCAATGTCAGCATCTGGCTGCTGGAGACTTTTCCCGCGCTGCAAAATTTCGGTTAACCGGGCACGAATTTTCCCCAAGACCGTAACAAGCCGGCAGGTCCGTCCGAAACTCCCCATGGACGAGGTCCTGGTCCGGCGCATTTAAACGCGCTCCATCGAACGCCCCCGTTGCGGCCGCACGCCAGTTTTTTTGGAGAGGTTAGCCCATGAATTTCATCGCCAATCTTCTGATCCTGCTGCCTGCGAGGATCGCCTCGTATTTCTCCTGGGCCGGGCCGCTGATCATGCGAGTGATCGTCGGTTACGTTTTCATGCTGAGCGGCTGGGGCAAGTTGAACAACCTTCCGCTGATGATTGAGAACTTTACCGAATGGGGCATCATCTTCCCGAAGATCATGACCCCCTTCGTGTCGGGCGTGGAGTTCTTCGGGGGTCTCATGCTGATCCTCGGCCTTTTCACCCGCATCCCGGCGGCGATGCTGGCCTTCACCATGCTGGTCGCCATCAAGGCGGCGAAGTGGGAAGCGGTGGACTCGCTGCAGACGCTGCTCGGCTTCGAGGAGGCGACTTATTTCGCCGGATTCCTTTGGCTGGCCATCGCCGGTCCCGGCGCGGTCTCGCTGGACCGGTTGCTGCTCAATGCCACCGGGAACCGCAGCGCGACGCCCTGAGGCGGCTCACTTTCCCGTGACAACCGGAAACGGCTGAGCCGCGACGATCTCTCGCGCGTAGCTCCTGAATGATCCGCGCTCCGGGGAATGCCATGAAACTTGCTCGCATCGCCGCCTTCGTCATTGCGGCGCTCGCCGCATCGCCTGCCGCGGCCGGCGAACTGAAGTGGAACGACTGGAGCGACGGGTTGTTCGCCCGCGCAACGGCGGAGAAACGCTTCGTCATTCTCGATCTCGAAGCGGTGTGGTGCCACTGGTGCCACGTCATGGAGAAGACCACCTACGCCGACCCCGAGGTGCAGTCGCTGCTTGCGGAAAAATACATCCCGGTCCGCGTCGACCAGGACGCCAATCCAGACCTGTCGAGCCGCTACGGCGACTGGGGCTGGCCGGCCACCATCGTGTTCGGCCCCGACGGCACCGAGATCGCCAAGATCAGAGGCTATATCGAGCCGCCGCGAATGCAGGCGCTGCTGAAGGCCATCATCGACGATCCCACGCCCGGCCCTTCGGTCGGCGAAGCCTTTGACGTGAAGCCGGCCGCATCCGCCTTCCTCACCAAGGCGCAACGCGAGCAGCTTTCAAGGAACTACAACGAGTCCTACGAGGAGAAGCTCGGCGGCTGGGGCGGGCTGCAGAAATACATCGACGCCGACAGCATGGATCTCGCCATCTCACGCGGCGAAACAGGAGACGCCATTGCGGCCAGGCGCGCGCGGCAGACGCTGGATGCGGCGCTGGCGCTGATCGATCCGGTCTGGGGCGGCGTGTTCCAGTATTCGGAAGGCGGCTCCTGGCAGAAGCCGCATTTCGAAAAGATCATGTCGTTCCAGGCGCAGTATCTGCGGCAGTACAGCCAGGCCTATGCGCTATGGAAGGATGAGCGATACCTGGCCGCCGCACGCAAAATCGAGCGCTATCTGGCGGAATTCATGCAAGGCCCCGATGGCGCGTTCTATGTCAGCCAGGATGCCGATCTCAACCACGACATTGACGGGCACAAATACTACGTGCTTGCCGACGCGGAGCGCCGCAAGCTCGGCATGCCCCGCATCGACAGGAACCTCTATGCACGGGAAAACGGCTGGGCGATCTCGGGCCTCGCCGCCTACTACAACGTCAGCAACGACGCCAAGGCACTTGCGAGTGCCGAGCGTGCAGCGAAATGGGTGCTGGCCAATCGCTTGCGGACCGACGGCGGCTTCAATCATGGCGAAAAGGATCGCGGCGGGCCGTTCATCGGCGATACGCTCGCGATGGGACAGGCGTTTCTCGATCTCTACGCTGCCACCGGAAACCGCGAATGGCTGTCCGCGGCGGCAAAAGCCGGCGATTTCGTCGCGACCTTCCGCGACGAGGCCGGCGGCTTCTTTACCTCGAAGAAATCCGAAGCCAGAACCGGGGTGTTCGCGAAGCCCGCAAAGTTGCTGGACGATCAGGTGCAGGTGTCCCGCTTCATGAACATGCTGAACCGCTATTTCGGCAACGAGGCCTATCGCGAGCACGCCTCACATGCGATGCGCTATCTGGCGAGCGCGTCTGCGGAGATGGCGCGTCCGCTGCCCGGCGTCCTGCTCGCCGACGAGGAACTGGCGATCGAGCCGACCCATGTGACGATCGTGGGACACAAGGATGACAAACGCGCGCTGGCTCTCCACGCGCTGGCGCGGGCGCTGCCGGCCCGCTACAAGCGGCTGGAATGGCTGGATCTGCGCGAGGGCAAGCTGCCCAATCCCGACGTGGAATATCCCGATCTCGGTGAGCCGGCAGCGTTTGCCTGCAGCAACCGCATCTGCTCGTTCCCCTCGTTCAATGCCGAGGAGCTTGCGGCGACCGTCAAGCAGATGGCGAAGCTGAAGCCGCAGCGCTCGGCGCTGAACTGACGTCTGGCCGAACAGTCAGCAAAGCTGACCTAAATTACCGAAGCAACGAAATACTCCGGGGCAGCCGGGGTTGGACATAATCGAGTTACGAGTCCTGCGAACGAGAAAATTTTCTCATCATTCGCTGTAACCAAATCGCAGGGCACCCCGTAGCTCATCTTTGGATGAGCGTTCCATCGAGACGGCTCCGGCCTCCTGCGATCGAATGAGCGTCCTTCGTTGTGCGGCTCTAGGGATAGACAGATCACCGCACCGCGCGATTGTCGTCAAACATCGAGGAGAATGTCTCATGAAGTTGAACTCCAAGTCGGGTGCCACGCTTGCCGCGGCTGCCGCTACGCTGTTCCTGGCCGGAGCGGCCGTATCGACCGTATCCACCCCGGCGGACGCTGCCCAGGGCAAGTGCATGGCCACCAACGCCTGCAAGGGCCAGAGCGCCTGCAAGAGCGCGTCGAACTCCTGCAAGGGTCTGAACGCCTGCAAGGGCCAGGGCTTCTCGATGGCTTCCGAGGCGCAGTGCAAGGCCAAGGGCGGCGCCTTCGTCAAGGGCTGATAGCCGATCACCGTATCTTGAAGGCCCGGCGGCCCGTCCGCCGGGCCTTTTTTCCGGCCGGGAGCCGAAAAAATTCTTCCGGCGGCGTAACCAAACCATAGTTCTACCCGTAGGTCTTGAGGGTGCAGTCCGCGAAAGGGCCGGCACCATCATTTGCTCAGGAGGATAACCTATGAAGATGACGTCCAAGTCCGGCGCCGCGCTCGCCGCTGCTGCTGCCACCTTGTTCCTGGCCGGCACCACCCTGTCGACAACCTCGGCCTATGCCGCCGGCGAAGGCCACTGTATCGGCGCGAATGCCTGCAAGGGCCAGAGCGCCTGCAAGAGCGCCAAGAACGCCTGCAAGGGCCAGAATGCGTGCAAGGGCCAGGGCTTCTCGGCGATGACCAAGGAGAAGTGCGCTGCCGCCAAGGGCAAGTTCGAGCCTTCCAAGAGCTAAGCCGTGACCGAAACGGGGGGCCGGTAGGCCGGACCCCCGTTTCGTGATAAGCGTTGCCGAACGCAGTCGAGCGGAACCGGATGAACGTCGCAAGCAGATTGCCCAAAACTTCGCAGCAGGACGGGCCGCGGGACTCCGCCAAGCCGGCTTTCCTCGGCTTCGGTCTCGGGCTACGCCACCAGCACTATGACGAGATCCTCTCCGGGAACCCGCCGATCGACTGGTTCGAGATCATCAGCGAAAACTACATGGTGCCGGGCGGCCAGCCGCTGCGGACGCTGGACAGGATCAGGGCCCGCTACCCGATCGTGATGCATGGCGTGTCGATGTCGATCGCTTCCACCGCGCCGCCCGATTTCGAATATCTGCAGGCACTGAAGGATCTGGCCCATCGCGTCGAGCCGAAATGGGTGTCCGACCACCTGTGCTGGACCGGCGTGCACGGCAAGAATTTGCACGATCTGCTGCCGATCCCCTACACAAAGGAAGCGCTCGACCACGTCGTGAGCCGCGTGCAGCTGGTGCAGGATTTTCTCGGCCGCCCGCTCGTGCTCGAGAATGCCTCGACCTATGTGCAGTTCAAGAATTCCGAGATGGCAGAGTGGGAGTTCATATCGGAGCTTGCCCGCCGCACCGGCTGCTTTCTGCTGTTCGACGTCAACAATGTCTATGTCAGCGGCTTCAACCACGGCTTCGATCCGATTGCCTTCCTCAACGGCATCCCGGCGGACCGGGTGGTGCAATTCCACATGGCCGGTCATAGCCATATGGGCACCCACATCATCGACACCCACGATCATCCCGTCTGCGAGGATGTCTGGGACCTCTATGCCGCCGCGCTTAAGCGCTTTGGCTGGGTCTCGACCATGATCGAGCGCGACGACAACATACCGCCGCTGGACGAACTGATCGTCGAGGTCAATCGCACGCGCGAGGTGGCCACGCAGGTGCTGGGCCAGCCGCCGCAATGAGCGATCTTGCACGGCAGCAGGCGGACTTCCAGCGCGCCATTCTTGCCGGCGACGACAGTATTCTGGCTGACATCCCCGACAGCGCCAAAGAGAAGCGCGAGACGTTGTTCGGCGTCTACCGCTACGCCTATGGCTCGCGTCTGGTCGAAGCGCTGCGCAACGACCACGAGTTTCTCCACGCCTATCTCGGCGACGAGATGTTCGACGAGATGGGGCACGCCTATGTCAGGGCGCATACGTCCGCCAACCCGAATTTGCGCTGGTTCTCGCAAGGGCTGCCGGAATTCCTGCGCACCAACGCGCCCTACAGCGACTATCCGGTGCTGGCCGATCTCGCCGCGCTGGAGAAAGCACTCAACGACGCCTTCGACGGCCGCGACGGCACGGTGCTGACCTTGGCCGAGTTTGCCGCATACGCGCCCGAAGTCTGGAAGGACCTCACCTTTGCCGCGCATCCCACGGCAGCCCGCCTCGATCTCCTGACCAACGCGGCTGCGATCTGGCGGGCGCTCAAGGCCGACGAGACGCCGCCGGATGCCGAGATATCCGACGAGCCCGTCCGTATCCTGGTCTGGCGGCAGGAAAACACACCCATGTTTCGCGAGCTTTCCGTCGAGGAAGCCATGATGTGGGACGAGGCTGCCAAAGGCGTGCCGTTCGGCGTGCTGTGCTCGATGCTCGCGACCTATGACGATCCCGAAAATGCGGCCACGCGCGGCGCGGGTTATCTGCACGGCTGGGTCACCGGCGAATGTCTCTCGGGCGTTTCCGCCTGACATCGAAAGGCCCGATGCATGCGCGTTGAGGCCGAACGCAATTTCGTCGCTGACATGAAATGGGACGAGGTCGCGCATCGCATCGCCTCGGGCGCCGCCGCCATCCTGCCGATCGGCGCTGGCGCAAAACAGCACGGGCTGCATCTGCCGCTCGACACCGACCATATCCAGGCCGAATTCCTCGCCGCACAGCTCGCCGCGCGCATCGACGCCATCGTCTGGCCGACGCTGACCTATGGACACTACCCTGCCTTCGTCGAATACGCCGGCAGCATCAGTCTCTCCGCGGCGACTTTCGAGACATTGGTCGCGGAGATCGCGTCGGGGATCTTGCGGCATGGCTGCAGGTCGTTGCTCGTGCTCGACACCGGCATCAGTACGCGCCCTTCGGTCGAGCAGGCGCTGCTGCGCCTCGACACGGGCAACGCGCTTCACCTGAAGGCGTATGACGGAGCGCGCTATCGCCGTACCGCAGCGACGCTCGCGCATCAGAGCCACGGCAGCCACGCCGACGAACTCGAGACTTCGCTGATGCTCGTAATCGCGCCTGATCGCGTCGACATGGCGCGCGCAGAAGCAAGTCCAACAGCTGAACGGTCGGCGCCCGGCCCTCTTACGCCGACGGACAAGACCTCTCCGAACTACAGCCGTTCCGGCAGTTTTGGCGATCCCACCCTGGCTACTCCGGAAAAGGGAGAAGCGCTGCTGGCGGCGATGCTCGACGATCTCGTCGAACAGGCGGCCGCCTTTCTCGCCGGGCGACCCAATGCTGCGATCCGAGCAAAGGGCACGGCATCGTGAACCGGCCCGCCGCATTCCGGACGATCGTGCTTGCCGTTGCGATGCTTGCTGCGGCGGCCGGCCCGACGACCTTCCGTGCCGATGCGCAATCCGAATACATGCGCGGCAACCGGATGCCCTACGACGCCTTCGACAGACTGCCGAAGACCGCTCTCGATGTGCCAGGAGGCGTCGTCCATGTCGCCTTCGCGCCGGGCGAGATCGCGCTATCGAAGGAGAAGGTGCTGGACTGGATAAGAATGTCGGCCAGGGCCGCGACCACCTATTACGGCCGCTTTCCCGTCGGCGAACTGAAACTCCTGATCGTTCCGGTCAACGGCCCCCGCGTGCGCGGCGGCACGACCTGGGCATATCGCGGCGCGGCGATCCGCATCATGCTCGGACGCGACGCCGACGAGGATGCGCTGCGGCGCGACTGGGTGATGGTACACGAGATGGTGCATCTGGCCCTGCCGGACCTTGCCGAGCGGAACGCGTGGCTCTCCGAGGGGCTCGCCGTCTATGTCGAGCCGATCGCGCGGGTACAGGCCGGCGACCTCACGGCGGCTGAGATCTGGCAGGCGATGATGCGCGACATGCCGAAGGGCCTGCCGGAGGCCGGCGACCGCGGTCTCGATCATACCGACACCTGGGGCCGCAAATACTGGGGCGGCGCGATGTTCTGCCTGCTCGCCGACATCGAGATCCGCAAGGCCACCGGCAACCGGCTCGGTCTGCAGGATGCGATGCGCGGCGTGATATCGGCCGGCGGCAATCACGAGCAGGACTGGCCGATCGAGCGCGTGCTCGCAACCGCCGACAAGGCCGTCGGCGTGGACGTGCTGATGCGTCTTTATCGCGAGATGGGCGCAAAGCCGGTGACCCCCGATCTTGCCGCCCTGTGGCGAGACCTCGGCCTGCGTCAGCGTAGCGAGGGGCTCGAATTCGACGACGCCGCGCCGCTGTCGGCCATTCGCAAGGCCATTACCGCGGCGCCAAAAACCTGAACGGCCGCCGAAACATCGTTTCGTTTCCGAAAGGTGCTTGCTATTCAATACTCCGGCATGGGCCAAAATCGCCGGGGGCAACGATGGAAAAACTGAACCTGCAGAATCCGGTCTTCGCGACCTACGCCATCGCCGCCTCTATCATGATCCTGAAGGCGGTTGCCATGTCGTGGCTGACGGTGGTGCGGATGATGCAGGAAAAGGGCGGATTTCGCTCCCCCGAAGACCTGCGACAAACGCCGCTGAACCCCGCACCCGATCCGAAACAGCTCCAGCCGAACGAGCGCGTTGAGCGTATCCGGCGCATACATCTGAACGACCTGGAGAACCTGCCCTTCTTTCTCGTCGCCGGCCTTCTCTTCGTCATGACAAGTCCGTCGCTGCTGCTCACGCGCTGGCTGATGTACGGATATGTCGTCTCGCGGCTGCTGCACTTCGCCGCCTATTTCACCGCTCAGACCCACGACATGCGCGCGACGCTGTGGACCGCTGGCTCGTTGATCCTGATCTTCATGAGCTGCTGGACCCTGGTGGCCGCGCTCTAGGAAGGCAACGTCGCCGAAGTCCGCGTTGCGGCCAAGGCCCGCCGGCCGGCTTCCCTTGCTTCGTTCGTTCCGTGTGGCCGACATCTCCGGCGGCCTGACCGCAGACCTGGCGCCCGCCGCTATCGCCATACCGAACAGATGAGCGCCGCAGTCGGCGTCTTTATCTCAACGCCCCCAGCCGCTCCAGTTCCGGCATATCAATTACCCGCATGACGCCCTCCGATATCGAAACGACACCTCGCTCCCGTAGCAGACCGAAGATACGGCTGACATGGACCGGGGTTAGTCCTACCGCGTCAGCAACATGCTGCTGGCGCAACGGGAATGGATAGCGATGCTCACGGATGACATTGCGGGCGGCGATGCGCGGCACCAGACGCAACATCAGGTGGGCAATCCGCTCTTCCGCCGAATACTGGCCCAGAACGGCTGCCAGTTCTGCCGCGTCGCGAATCTCCGCAATGCCGTAATTCGAGATCGTGGATCGCATGGCGGAATCCGTCGCGTAGCGTTCGCGGACTCCGCCGGTCGAAAATCCGCCGACCATCACCTCGGTCAGAGCCTTGACGGAAAAAAGATGGCTCTTCCCGAAGATCGCCTCAGGCGAGAGAATGTCACCCGGCAGCAGAAATTGCAGTATCTGGCGGCGTCCGTCGGAAAGCTGGATGTAGCGGTATGCCCATCCGGAGCACAGCACGAGCACGTCGTTGGGGATCTGATTGCGGTTGGCAATCTGCCCGCCTGCGCGCACCGGGAAGAAGCGCGTGATTTGCCCGGGCGCCTCCACTGCCCGATCGTGAGGACCGAGCGCCTTTGAGCAAAAGCCATGGCGGCGATGGGGACAGGTTTCGCAGAGCGACCATCCAGACCTGTTACTACCTGACCGCTGCAATTGCGGGCGCCTCCGGTGACGCACTTTCGGCTTCGTTGCCAATAGCCTGCGGTGGCAAGACTATCGACAGTGTGGCGAAAAAACAACTTTTGCGGCACAGGTTGATGCAGATCAATAACTTGTATCAAGTCAATCAAATGATGAAGTCGGCACAATGATTGGCTCGGTCAAGAGACCGCCGCTGCCATGGCGGTCGCGATAAAGGAACAGGCATGGCAGCAGCGGAAAACACCCGCAGAATACAGGAAGCGGCGCGCCGTCCGCCGGAGGTGATGCCAGGCGCCCGTGCAGGCAAGACGCTCGCCTGCACGCGCTCGACCGGGAGAGCCTGCAAGGCCCGCATCCACTCCACCTGAGAGGGGCTAGAAGCGGTAGCTCACACCGGCGCGGAGAAGATGCAACTCGTTCCTGAATTCGGCCCGGTTGCCGTCGCGATTATAGAGCGTAACCATGCCGTAGTCGGTGTAGACATATTCGCCGCGTCCGACCCAGTTAGGGGCGAAAGCATACTCCGCACCCACGCCCGCAGTGATGCCCGCCTTGACCTGGTCCTCCCAAACCACCTCTTCGCCGGCATTGCGTCCCTTCTGAATGTTGTTGGTGAGATTGGCGGCGCCGACACCGACCGTTCCGAACAGCAGCAAACGGTCGAACGCATAACCGAAACGCGCGCGCGCCGATCCGAACACGCCGAACTGCGCCAATGATGTATCGTTGTCGAAAATGTTGTTGTTCTGCGATGCGGTCGACTTGCCGAAATCGAGTTCGGCGCCAATGACGAAGCGATTGGCGAACTGGTAGTTGTACCCGCCATAAAGGCCGAAAGCGGCGCCGTCGGCACCTTCTTCCGCATGCCCGTGATTGTTGTTGCGGTAGAAGTCCACCGTCCAGACGCCGTGCGCGCCGCCGGCGAACACACCTGCATAGAACCCCGACCAATTGTAGTAGGGCGAGTTGGCCGCAACGGGTTCCAGCCTCCTCTGATCGGCCGACTGCGCGGCCTGCATAGCAACAAGAACACCGCCCGCGAGAACCGCAAATTGAGTCACCAGTTTCATCAACGCTTCCTTCCATACTAACTTTCGACACGACACGTTGCGCGCCGTTCAACGCGTGTCGCGGGAACTTCTGGAAGCGGAGTCAGGCCGCAGAATGTTTGACTTTGGTTCCCCACGTGATGAAAACGGGAAGGGATTGGAACCGTAATGCGGCAGGCGACGACGCAATGACGCAAACACTCCGTGCTCACTGCGGCAGCTTCATGGACAAAACATGATGAGCAGCAGCGCTGGCGAGGGCTACGCCGGAGCGGCACGATCTTGTCGCGATCGAAGATGTTCTGTGGATCGACAGCCTTTTTCGGCGCGCACATGGCATCGATCGCTTCGGGACCGGGTTCGGCTTCGAGATATTTCAACCAGCCCCGACCGAGGCCGTCCTCGCCGGTGCAGGCGCGACTATCGCGTTGCTCGACCAGGAAAGGCAATCGCCGATGGCGCAGCCGCAATCATTCGTGCATCTTCAGGCTAGGGCTGCAATTGCGGAAAATCCCGCAACACTTCGTCTCGGATCGATTTGGCCTGAATGGCCCGGTACAAGGTTTGCGCTGTGGTGAGATTGTCCGCCTTCAGACACAGTTCGACGATCTGACGTACGGCGGCATCGCGCAGCAATCCATCGGAAATCTTCATGGCGATTTCCATCGCCGCACGCGCAGCACGCTCGTAGCGCTCGACTTCGCCCTTGATTTTCCGGGCCGTGCGATCGGCGGCCGAGCCGACCTTCTCGGCGCTGTCGGCCGCGGAACGACAGATTTCGCGGATCAGCTTCGCCGCCTCGATATCGCCGGCCGGCTCTCCATTCGCCTCGTCCCAGACGTCCTTGCGCTTGTCCTTGCTGAACCAACCCATGGAGCCATGCCCGCGACGACCCGGAAATCGGGAGCGATCCTACTTCATCGGCACGATCTTGCCGGGATTGAAGATGTTCTGCGGATCGAGAGCCTTCTTCAGCGCGCGCATGGCATCGATCGCTTCCGGACCGAGTTCGGCCTCGAGATATTTCTGCTTGCCCTGCCCGATGCCGTGCTCGCCGGTGCAGGTGCCGTCCATCGCCTGCGCGCGCTGGACCAGGCGATGCATGAACTCCTCGCCCCGCGCCATCTCGTCCTTGTCGTCGACATCGCAGATCAGCGAGCAGTGGAAATTGCCGTCACCGACATGGCCAACGATGGGCGACAGCAGCCTCAGCCGCTTCAGATCTTCCTCGGTCTCGGTGACGCAATCGGCCAGCCGCGAGATCGGCACGCATACGTCTGTTGCGACCACGCCCGCGCCGGGGCGCAGCGCCTTCACCGACCAGTAGGCGTCGTGTCGGGCTTGCCAGAGTTTCGTGCGATCCTCCGGCTTGGTCGTCCAGGAAAAATCGCCGCCACCGCACTCCTTCGCGATCTCGGCAAAGTTCTTCGACTGCTCGGCAACCTCGGCCTCGCTGCCGTGGAATTCCAGCAGCAGCAGCGGCGTCTCCGGCAGCGACAATTTCGAGTAGGAATTGCACGCCCTCACCTGCTCCGCATTGAGCAGCTCGATGCGCGCCACCGGAATGCCGGTCTGGATCGCGAGGATCGTCGCCTGGCAGGCGCCGCGCACGGTCTCGAACGAACATGCTGCCGCCGCGATCGTCTCGGGTATGCCGCGCAGCCTGATGGTCAATTCCGAGATGATGCCGAGCGTGCCCTCCGCGCCGACGAACAAATGCGTGAGATCGTAGCCGGCGGAGGATTTCTTCGCCCGCGTGCCCGTGGTGATGATCTCGCCGTCGCCGCGCACCACCTTCAGCGCCAGCACGTTGTCGCGCATGGTGCCGTAGCGCACCGCGTTGGTGCCGGAGGCGCGCGTCGCGGTCATGCCGCCGAGCGAAGCGTCGGCGCCGGGGTCGATGGGAAAGAACAGTCCCTGATCGCGCAAATATTCGTTCAACGCCTTGCGGGTGACGCCGGGCTGGATCACGCAGTCCAGATCCTCGGCATGCACTTCGAGAATCTTGTTCATGTCGCGCAGGTCGATACAGACGCCGCCGGCCGGCGCATTGACCTGGCCCTCGAGCGAGGTGCCGGTGCCGAAGGGGATCACCGGCGTGCCGTGGCGGGCGCAGATCGTCACGATCTCGCTCACCTCCTCGACCGTCTCCGGGAAGATGACGGCCTGGGGCGCCTCGGGCTCGTGCCAGCTCTCGTCGTGGCTGTGCTGCTCGCGCACCGCCTCGCCGGTCGAGAAGCGCTCGCCCATGAGAGCGGCAAGCTCCTCGAGGGCAGCGGGTGTGGCGCGCTGTGCAACGGCGGTCATGGCGGGGCTCCGGCCTGGTCGGTGCATTGTAGCCGGAGGAATGGCCCCGGGCAGCCCATCCCAGGGGTCGTGCCGAAAAGGTGAGGTTCAACCCCATGCAAAGTAGCCCGGGCC